>CABSNX010000100.1 GCA_902479205.1 uncultured Collinsella sp.
TCTACACAAGGCTATTCGTCGGCAGCGTCAGATGTGTATAAGAGACAGGCCAAGGTGTTAAGCGACCTTGCCCGTGACCACGAAATCGTGCGTCTGATCTTGGACTGGCGTGAGAAGTCCAAGATCAAGTCCACCTATCTGGACACGCTGGGCCCGCTGCGCCGCGGTGACGGTCGCGTGCACACCACGTACAACCAGACCATCACGGCAACGGGACGCCTGTCCTCGAGCGACCCGAACCTGCAGAACATCCCGACGCGCTCGGAGCTGGGCCGTACCGTCAAGACGGCGTTTTCGGCAGGCGAGGGAAGTGTCTTTTTGGCGGTGGACTACTCGCAGATCGAGCTGCGTCTGCTGGCGCATCTCTCGGGTGACGAGCACCTGGTGCGCGCCTTTAACGAGGGCGAGGACTTCCATGCCGAGACGGCGGCGCGCGTGTTTGGCGTGCCGGTGTCCGAGGTAACGCCCGACTTGCGCAGTCGCGCCAAGGCCGTGAACTTTGGCATCGTGTATGGTCAGCAGGCCTACGGCCTGTCGCAGTCGCTGCATATCTCGATGGCCGAGGCGCGCGACATGATCGACCGCTACTACGAGGCCTATCCGGGCGTGCGCACGTTCCTCGACAACGTGGTGGCGCGTGCCAAGCAGACAGGTTACGCCGAGACCATGTACGGCCGCCGTCGCCACATTCCGGAGCTCAAGGCCAAAAACCCGCAACTCCGCGGCTTTGGCGAGCGCACGGCCATGAACCACCCCATGCAGGGTACCGCTGCCGACATCATCAAGATCGCGATGGCCCGCGTAAGCCGACGCCTGGAAGAAGAGGGCTTTGCCGCCCACATGATCCTGCAAGTGCACGACGAACTGGACTTTGAGTGCCCGGTCGACGAAGTCGAGCGCCTAACCACCATGGTCCGCGACGTCATGGAACACGTAGTTGACCTCCGCGTCCCCCTAATCGCCGAAGCCAGCACCGGCATAACCTGGGCCGACGCCAAATAAAGATGCGCCAACAATCCCAGAGTAACCAAAAGCAGAAGGGGGCTCCTTGCCAACAAGGAGCCCCCTTCATTCCAAATAATCAGCCAAGTATCTAGACGCCAAGACGCCATCTAGGCGGCAAGCAAGTCACCGCAGGACCTGGCCGGGCGAGGCGGGTAAGTTTTTCGTAGATTCCGCACGAGCCGGAAAGCACTTAATGTGCTTTCCGAGCGAGCCCAGGACCTGACCGAACGAAAAACTTACCCGCCTCGCCCGGCCAGGTCCGACAAGTTGCGTTAACGAGCCGCCAAGATGGCGTCGATGAGCGTCAGTACGCCCCCGTCGTTGTTGCTCGGAATGCGCCACTTGGCATGCGCGTTCATGTGCTCCTCGGCATTGTCCACGATAAAGCTGTGTCCGACGCGCTCCAGCATGGGGATGTCGTTGTACGTATCGCCCACGGCGGCGGCATCGGCAATATCGATGCCGAGCTGCTCGCACAGATGCGCGACGCCAGCGCCCTTGTCGACGCCCAGGTTCATAAAGTCGATCCACTCGCGGCCCGCATTGGTGACATAGAGTCGGTCCGAGAATGCCGGGCTGTAGTCCTCGCGAAACGCTGGCTCGGCATCGTAGGCGGGGAAGAAGATCGAAATCTTGTTGGACTCGATATCAATGCCCTCAAAGCTATCGACGTAGTTGATCGTGTTGTAGTACACGCTGATCTCGTCGTGATACTGATGGTCGCGGGCGAGCACATAGAACTCGTCGTAGCAGCACAGGACGGGAACGGCGCGCGGGTCCTCCGAGGCACGAGCGAGCACCTGCTGATACAGCGCCACATCGATGTTGCTCTTATAGATATAGTTGCCGCGATAGATGACGCAGGCTCCGTTATCGGGACAAAAAGCAAGGCGGTTTTTGATGCCCTCGAACATTTCCTCGAGCTTGGGGGCGGGACGTCCGCTGGCGGGGCAGAATACGATGCCGGCGTCGGCGAGCTTGTCCAGGCGCTCATCAAGACCCTGTGGTAACACGCGCTCGTCGGTTAGTAACGTCTTGTCCATATCGACGGCGAGAATCTTAATGTTTCCGATATTGGCGTCCGATTCGTAAGTTTGCATAAAAGCGAGCCTTTCGTTTCGAGTTTGTTTCAGACGTTATAACCATCAACCCGTAGTCGGCCGTATTTTCGCAGGATTGGCGCGTATTTGCATCACTATTCACAAACTAATGAAAAAACTTTTCAGAAATTTGAATTTGTCGCTTGTGCTGCGGGCACTTTAGCGTAATATAGCGACCATCGAAAACGGGGACGGAAAAACAACCGCTTACCGAGGAAAAGGTACCGTTTGCGATATTAGAATTGCGCCCGGCGATAGGTGAAAGGAGAGGCAGATGCAGTTCGTAAAGATCATCACTACTGCAGACAATGCCATCCGACGCCAGCGCGCAATTTCCCGACGACGATAACAATCGTCTCTGTCCTTATGGGGCGTAACGCCTCAACAGAGTCATTTTGAGGTCGTTGGGTTTTAGCACGATATTGCTGCATGTTTCTAGGGCATGTATGTGCTGATTTTTGCTATTTAACCTGATATTGCACGGTATGTGACCTTGAAATGACTTGCAACTGACCGATGTTCTAACTAGCTACCAAGGGCGAAAGGAAACAGCCATGAGCAAGGAAAAAGTCGTTCTCGCATATTCCGGTGGTCTTGATACATCCGTATGTGTCAAGTGGCTCCAGGACGAGAAGAATCTCGATGTCGTTTGCGTCTGCGGCAACGTGGGTCAGGAGGAGACCGGTCTGGATGCCAAGAAGCAGAAGGCGCTCGACCTGGGCGTTCTCGATTGCCAGGTGCTCGACCTGCGCGACGAGTTCTCCGATGAGTTCCTGACTAAGGCCATCGCCGCAAACTCCATGTACGAGAACAAGTACCCACTGCTCTCCGCTCTGTCTCGCCCGCTGCTCGCCAAGAAGCTCGTCGAGGTCGCTCACGAGTTTGGCGCGACCTACGTCGCCCACGGCTGCACCGGCAAGGGTAACGACCAGGTTCGTTTTGAGGCTGCCGTCAAGGCCCTCGACCCCGAGCTTAAGGTTATCGCCCCGGTTCGTGAGTGGGATCTGAAGTGCCGTCCCGACGAGGTCGCCTATGCTCATGCCCACAACGTGCCGGTTCCCGAGGGTGCCAACGACAACCCCTATTCCATCGACGACAACCTGTGGGGTCGTGCCATTGAGTGCGGCCACCTGGAGGATCCCTGGAACGAGCCGCTCGACGACGCCTGGGTTATGACCAAGAATCCCGAGGACACGCCCGATACCCCGACGTATACCGAGATTGAGTTTGAGGCCGGCAAGCCCGTCGCCGTCGACGGCAAGAAGATGAAACTCTCCGAGATCGTCATCGCCCTCAACAAGATTTCGGGCGACAACGGCTTTGGCCGTCTCGACCTGGTCGAGGATCGTCTGGTGGGTCTCAAGAGCCGCGAGTGCTATGAGGTTCCCGGCGCCCTGACGCTCATCACCGCCCACAAGGCGCTCGAGGACATTTGCGTCGAGGGCGACCTGCTCAAGACTAAGATTAAGCTCGAGCAGGATTGGGCCACCGCCGTGTACAACGGCCAGTGGTACAGCCCGCTCAAAAACGCGCTCGACGCCTTTATGGCCGACACCCAGAAGTTCGTGACCGGCACCGTCCGTCTGAAGTTCTTTAAGGGCAACTGCCATGTCGTCGGCCGCAAGAGCCCCTTCAGCCTCTACGACTACGGCCTGGCCACCTACGACCGCGACACCACGTTTGATGAGAAAGCCAGCGCCGGCTTTATCGAGATCGATACGCTGTCGCTCAAGACATGGGCCAAGGTCCAGGGTCCCAGCTCTGCTGCCGCCCAGGCTTAAGTCTTCCTTTCCTTGGTATCCGCGCGGCCCATCCGCGTGATACATAACGGGCGCACGGGGTCCCTACCTTTCGTTATGCTTGCTGACACTTCTTAACATCGGTGGCCCCTACGTTCCGCCCGCATATATGATGCCGCGTCTGCGGCTGAGTCCGAGCCCCGCCGGGGTTGTCCGGCGGGGCTCCTTCTATCAATTTGGCGGCTCTGCACCTATATATATGAGGAGTATCCATTATGTTCAATGCTGTCGCGCATGCTTTACTTGCCCTTGCGCCCGAGTTCGATGCTGCAAAGGTCGAGGACGTCCCTATGAGCCTGAAGGCCTGGATTGATGGTTCGCAGGGCAACATTCGGAGGGAGACGTTGGGCGCTAAGTGCATGGCGCGTCACTTCTTTGCAAATTAGCTATATGGCCTCGCGCATGGTGGGGAATATGCAAAACTAGCGGTTGAGAAATCGCTTTAGCGATATGGCGCATTGCTTTGGGCGCTTGTTTTGGTATTTGATGAAAGGGGACGGTTCCATGGCTCTTTGGGGCGGTCGTTTTGAGGCAGGCGTGGCCGAGGTCACGCAGGAATTTGGCGCGTCGTTGCCGGTTGACAAACATCTCTATAAGCAGGATATCGCCGGATCTAAGGCACATGCCAAGATGTTGGCGGCCCAGGGCATTATCAGCGCCGAGGACGAGCAGGCGATTGCCGAGGGCCTGACCGCAATCGAGCAGGATATCGATGCCGGCAACTTCACCTTCGACATCAACGACGAGGACATTCATATGTCCATCGAGAGCGAGCTGACGCGCCGTATCGGCGAGGCCGGTAAGCGCCTGCATACCGGGCGTTCGCGCAACGACCAGGTTGCGACCGATACGCGTCTGGGCGTCAAGGCACTGGCCAAGGAGCTCATGGAGGCCAATCTTGAGCTGCGCCATGTGCTGGTGGATGCGGCTAAGAAGTATGACAAGGTGATTCTGCCGGGCTACACGCACATGCAGCATGCTCAGCCCGTGCTGCTGTCGCATCATCTGCTGGCGTATTCCTGGATGTTCGCGCGCGACTTTACACGCCTGCAGGCCGCCTTTGATGCCGCCGACAACTGCCCGTTGGGTGCTGCCGCACTTGCCGGTACGAGCTATCCGCTTGATCGTCAGATGACGGCTGCCGAACTTGGCTTTGCGGGTGTGATTCCCAACTCGCTCGATGCGGTTTCCGACCGTGATTTCCTGCTCGATCTGCATTACGCCGGCTCCGTCATGGCGATGCACCTGTCGCGTCTTTCCGAGGAGATCGTGCTGTGGTCGAGCTCCGAATTCGGCTTTATCACGCTTTCCGACTCGTACTCCACCGGCTCGTCCATCATGCCGCAGAAGAAGAACCCCGACTTTGCCGAGCTTATCCGCGGCAAGAGCGGCCGAGTCTATGGCAACCTGGTGCAGCTGCTCGTGACCATGAAGGGCTTGCCGCTCGCTTATAACAAGGACTTGCAGGAGGACAAGGAGGGCGCGCTCGATACCGCCCATACGCTTATGCAGTGCCTTTCCGTTATGGCCGGTATGATTTCGACCTGGACCGTCAACGAGGGTGCCATGGCGCGCGAGTGCGGCGTGGGGCACCTTGCCGCCACCGATGTTGCCGATTACCTGGCCAAACGTGGTCTGCCGTTCCGCGAAGCGCATGCCGTGGTGGGCCATCTGGTCCTGATGTGCGAGAAGCGTGGCTGCAATCTTGAGGACCTGCCGTTTGAGGTGTTCCAGGAGGCAAGCCCGCTCTTTGAGCGCGATATTACCGAGGCGCTCGATATCCCGTCGATTGTCGCTGCGCGCACGACCGAGGGCGGCACCGCCCCTGCTGCCGTTGCCGTGCAGCTGCAGCGTGCCGAGGCGCAGCTCTTGACCGATGAGGGCGTGTTTGGATCGCTGACCAAGGTCGTCGAGATGGGTCACGGGGCAAAGTAGAGGTTTGGCTGAAGCCGTTTTGGCCATGTATTGATAAATCGGTTTCGCTTTACGGGCGCCTGCTGATGTGGGCGTCCGTATTTTGTTGCTATGGGGGAGGGGCTTGTCGAGAACTTCTGTAGGACCTTTGGGCAGGTTGTGAAGGGGATACGTTCGCGGGCGGCAATCGACCGTCTGCTCTGCTCGGTGCGGTTGATGGGCGGTCGGATGGTACTCTAGTCGGGCTTCGAAACAGAAGTGACACATATGGAACGTTTCAATAAATTGCAACGTTTCAATAAACGGCTTTTTGTTTAACTGCAGCTAAAACTCTGTTACGATGCAGTCCAGGCGGGTGCCGGAATGGGACTTGGGCACGCGCGAACCTACTTGAAAGGCTACCTTATGGCTATCGAGAAGACCTTCATCATGATTAAGCCCGACGCCGTGCGCGACCGCAAGATCGGCGAGATTGTTGCTCGCATTGAGCGTAGCGGCCTTGTCATCGAGCGCATGGAGATGACCACGCTCGAGCGCGCTACCGTCGAGGAGCACTACGCCCATCTGGCCGACAAGCCCTTCTTTGGCGGTCTCTGTGACTTTATGACGAGCGGTCCGGTCGTCAAGATGGTCGTTTCCGGTCTCTCCGCTGTCTCCAAGATGCGCACCCTCATGGGCGCTACCAACCCGCTTGACGCTGCCCCCGGCACCATTCGCGGCGATTTCGCTGTCGATGTCAACGCCAACGTGATCCACGGCTCCGGCTGCCTGGAGAACGCCGAGATCGAGATCAAGCGCTTCTTTGGCTAAACCAGCTTTGACTCCTTAAAGCTGTTAGCGTGTGGCTTGGGCGCCGCGGAACTCCATCCGTGGCGCCCTTTTATTCCAGAATCTATGAAGGGGCCCGCTCGGACATGAGTTCCGAGCGGGCCCCTGCTGTTAGCTTGTGGCACTGAGTAGTTTAGGCCTCGTCGACGACCTTGAGGCCGCGCGTGTGGTCGATCTCGTTGAGGAGGTTAACGCGACGCTCGTGACGACCGCCCTCAAACTCGGCGTCGAGCCACTCGTCGACAATCATCTTGGCGAGCTCGGAGCCCACGACGCGGGCGCCAAAGGCGAGCACGTTGGTGTTGTTGTGCATGCGGGAGAGCTTGGCGCTGAAGGGCTCGGAGCACACGACGGCGCGCACGCCCTCTACCTTGTTGGCAGCCAGGCTGATACCGACGCCGGTGCCGCAGATCAGGATGCCCAGGTCGACGTCGCCGTTGGCAACGGCCTTACCAACCTTGTAGCCGGCGATGGGGTAGTCAAAGCTCTCGGAGCTGTCTCTTATACACATCTGACGCTGCCGACGAATAGCCTTGTGTAG
>CABSNX010000101.1 GCA_902479205.1 uncultured Collinsella sp.
AGATGTGTATAAGAGACAGACATAGGGCACCAGGTTGTTGGGGATGCCCTTGGGGTCCTCGCCGATCAGGCCCGACGGATGGGCGCCGATGGGGTTGAAGTAGCGGAGCAGCACAACGTCCCACTCGGGGTCGGCGGTGTGAACGTCCATAAGGATCTGCTCGATCATCCACTTGGTCCAGCCATAGGGGTTGGTTGCGGGCTTTTTGGGGTCTTCCTCGGTGACGGGCGGGTTGTCCGGGTCGCCGTAGACGGTCGAGGAGCTCGAGAAGATGATGGACTTGCAGCCATGGTTGCGCATGACGTCGATGAGCACCAGGGTGTTCTCGATGTTGTTGTGGTAGTACTCGACGGGCTTGCTCACCGACTCGCCGACGGCCTTAAAGCCGGCGAAGTGGATGACGCGGTCGATCTGATGGGTGTCGAAGATCTTGTTCATGGCCTCGCGGTCGAGCACGTTGGCCTCGTAGAAGGTGAGGTTCTTGGCAGCCTCTTCGCCCACGATGGTCTTGACGCGGTCGACGGCGACGGCGCTGGAGTTGGAAAGGTCATCGACGATGACGACCTGGTAGCCGCCCTCGAGCAGCTGAACGACGGTGTGCGAGCCGATAAAGCCGGCGCCACCGGTTACGAGGACGCAGGTGTCTTTGGGGTCGAGTGCTTTGGACATGTAGTCTCCTATCGAATCAGGAACACTTCTTCAGGGGAGTATAGCGCAGGCAGGGGCATCCAAAACGTGTAGGGCAGGAAAAGCAGATGAACATGCTAACGTACTCATTGAAATGATTGGCGTGGGCATACCCTCGACCTTGACGTTTGCATACGAGCCGCCGACCATACGGTTTGCTGCCGTTCGTGGAAATCGTTGGGATGCGCCGGATGTACGCTAATATGTATGAGTTGAGCGACATATAAATAAACATGTAACGGAGTAGATATGTCACCAAACAGCGATTCCATCCTTTCCCAGGAGCTTTCGCGTCGCACCGCCCTCAAGGCCCTGTTCGGCGCAGCTTCTGCAGCCGTTCTTTTTGGTCTGCCCGCTCGCGCCCATGCTGCGGAGGCCACCAAGGAAACCACCGACAAGCTCAATGCGGCCCAGGCTCAGCTTGACGAGGTCCAGGCCCAGCTCGACAGCATCGCAAATGAATACGCGGCGCTGGCCAACAAGAACGCCCAGACCCTCAACGATATCGAGGGCGTGCAGGGCCAGATTGACAGCACGCAGGCGCAGATTGACGAAAAGAAGGCCGAGCTCAAAAAGAAGCGCGACGATCTTTCCGATCGCGTTTCCGCCAGCTATAAGTCGGGCGGCACCAACATCCTGTCGCTGCTGCTCGCCTCGGGTTCGTTTGAGGAGCTCGTCGCCAATGCGCACTATGTTGAGAAGATCAACAAGAGCGACCGCGACGCCATCGAGGACATTCAGACCATCCAGGAAGAGCTCGATGCGCAAAAGACCGAGCTTGAGTCGCAGAAGGCCGACTTAGAGAAGCTCAAGGACCAGCAGACTGCCCAGATGCAGGACATGCAGGCCAAGCAGCAAGAGGTCCAGACCGTGCTGAACGGTCTTTCCGACGACGTCAAGGAGCTCATGGCTCAGCGTGATTCCGAGATTCTCGCTGCCGCCCAGGCCGAGGAGGCTGCCAAGAAGGCCGCCGCCGCTGCCGCGGCCGCCGCGAACAAGAACAATTCCTACTCGGGTGGTTCGAGCTCGGGTGGTGGGTCGTATGCGCCCGGAACTCCGCAGCAGAATGCCGGCTCGGGCAAGCAGCAGGCCGTCGTCAACGCGTGCTACTCAACGCCTTCGCCGGGTCAGAACTGGTGCGCGGCGTGGGTTACCAATGTCTTCCGTAACGCCGGCGTTGGCTACTTTGGCGGTAACGCGTGCGATATGTTTAACGCCTGGTGCTATAGCTCCGACCGCTCGGCGCTGCAGGTGGGCATGATTGTTGCCGACTCCTCGCATAGCGGTACCGGTGCGCCTGGCCTGCTGTATGGCCATGTGGGCATCTACGTTGGCGGCGGCATCGTTATGAGTAACGAGGGCGCCATCACGTCGAGGTCGCTTGACTCGTTCATTGGGTTCTACGGCACTGGCTCTGGCGTGCGCTGGGGCTGGCTCGGCGGTATTGCGCTGTCGTAACTGCGGCTTGGTCCGGGACAGTCCGAGAGGCATAAGGTTGCCTGCTCGGGCAGTCCTGCTCGCACGGAGAGCACATTAAGTGCTCTCCGGCTCGTGCGGAACTCGCGATCAACCTTATGCCTCTCGGACTGTCCCGGCCCTCTCGGGTCCTGAGCGCGACACACCGGACTAGTTGTCTGAATTAAAGAAAGCGAAGGCCCCTTTCGGGGCCTTCTTTGTTAAAGAAATTCGCCTACTCGGTGGACTTCGGGTTCTAGGTCTACTCCGAATTGGTCTTTGACGGTTGTTTGGATGTCGCGGATGAGTTCGTCGACATCGGCGGCGGTGGCGTGGTCGGCGTTGACGATGAAGCCGCAGTGCTTCTCACTTACCTGCGCGCCGCCGACAGCATGGCCGCGCAGGCCGGCATCCATGATGAGCTTGCCGGCAAAGTAGCCCTCGGGGCGCTTGAAGGTGGAGCCAGCGCTCGGCATGTCGAGTGGCTGCTTGTCCTCGCGGCGCTGGCGGTAGTCGTCCATGTCGGCCTTGATCATCGCGGCGTTGCCCGGGGCGAGATTGAAGGTGGCCGAAAGCACGGTAAAGCCGTCGTCAGCGATGCGGCTCTTGCGATAGCCCAGGTTAAGCTCGTCGACATCGAACTCGATGATGTTGCCGCTGCCGCGGGTGCCGTCGTCGAGCATGCGGGCGGGCTTGTAGACGCGCACAGACTCCAGCACATCGGCCATGCAGGCGCCATAGGCGCCGGCGTTCATGTAGCAGGCGCCGCCGACCGATCCGGGGATACCCGAGATGGGCTCCATGCCGGTGAGACCGGCCTCGGCTGCCGCCGCGGCGACATCGGAAAGCAAGGCGCCGGCTGCTGCCGTAACGTGCGTGCCGTTGACCGTAATGTCGGAGAGGCCCTCGCCCAGTGCCACGACGATGCCGCGGATGCCCTTGTCACCGACGAGCAAGTCGGAGCCGTTGCCCACGATGGTGAGGGGCAGATCGCAGCGATAGCAGGTATCGAGCGTGGCGACGAGGCCCTGCTCGGTATCGGGCGTGACAAAGACGTCGGCCGGGCCGCCGATCTTAAACGTGGTGTGCTCGCGCATGGGCTCGCTCATCAGCACGTTGTCCTCGCCGGCAACGCCAGCGAGCGCGCACAGCAGGTCTTCGTTAAAAAAGTCGTTCTCGTGCATATGAATATCCGCCTTTTGGTGGTCGTCGTCATCAATCGATTGCAATATACCCCACCCGGACGGATTTGGTGCGCTGACGGCGATAAAACAGCCGTCCACCGGATTGGTAAAGTGTTTATCACCGAGGTAGAGGGGCAGTCGCTATACTTTCAAGAGATTGCGCGTAAACCCGGAAGGAGCGAGATGGCCAACAAAGTCACCCTCAAGCAGATCGCTCAGGAGGTGGGGCTTTCCCCCTCGTCGGTCTCGCTTGTTCTCAATAATCGGCCCTGTCGCATCTCGGAAGAAAACCGCAAGCTCATCAAGGAGGTCGCGGCGCGCAACCACTATGTCCCTAACCAGATCGCGCGCAGCCTGGTCATGCGCGAGTCGCGCACGCTGGGTCTTATCGTTCCCAATATCGAGAGCCGCTTTTTTGCCTCGCTCGCCGGCAGCTTGGAAAAGCGCTGCCGCGAGGATGGCTATGCGCTCTTTATTACCAGCTCGGGTGGAAGTGCCGACGACGATCTTGAGCTGCTGCGCCAGCTGGTGACGCGCGGCGTCGACGGCGTCTTTCTGGTAGTGGGTGACGAGTTCTCCGACGACCGCGCCCTGCGCGAAGAAGTCAGCCATCTGCCCATTCCGGCGGTAATGGTCGACCGTGCCATTGAGGGGCTCGAGTGCGACAAGGTGATGTTCGACCACGAGATGGGTGGCTACATGGCCACTCGCTATCTGATCGAGCAGGGCCACCGTCGCATTGCCTGCTTGGTTAACGCGCGCCGTTCCAATACGGGGCGTAAGCGACTTGCCGGCTATGAGCGCGCGCTGCGCGAGGTTGGCCTGCCTATCGACGCACGTTTGGAGTTTGAGAGCGAGTACTACATTCCGAGTGCCTATGAGGCCTCGGAGGCGGTGCTCGCAACTGATGCCACCGCTGTGTTCGCAAGTTCGGATAACATCGCCCTCGGTCTGCTCAAGCGCTTGCACGAGATGGGGAAGAGCATCCCGGGCGATATCTCGGTGGTGAGCTATGACAACTCGGCGGCCGACGTTCTCTTTGAGCCGGCGCTGACCGCGATTGAGCAGGATCCTGGTGTCCTTGCGGAGCATGCTTTTGGCTGCATGTCCAAGCGTCTTGCCGGTAGGGGCGGCAGGCGTGCCGAAGAGGTCGTCCTGGAGCCGGCGCTTATCGTTAAGGGCAGCGTGCTCGAACTTACCGAATGTAGCTAAACGTACTTGTTTGTTTGCATAGATTGCATGCGGAGTGTCTGCTATTTGCCGGCGGGGCCGGGGTGCCTGCCTTGTTTTGAGAAGTTCGCGGAGCCCACTTCTCAAAACAAGGCAGGCACCCCGGCCCTCGTCCGTGAACTCTTCCGCTGGGCGAGCCATAGACGCCACGCACCGATGCGATAAAGCAGTGGCTTGAAATTGGTGCTATATTCAGCATGAGTTGTTTAATGCTAGTACGGGAGGCTGATATGGGGCTGTTCAAGAAGAAAAACCCGCAGGATGCCTTTGATTCCGATGTGTTTACCATCACGGATACGATTTTGGACCCGCCGCGGTTTACATTTTTGCCGGCTATCTACCAGGATGCCACGCGCCGCAAGTGGGCCGTGCATCAGCGCGGCGGTGAGCCGAAGATTTTTGACTATGCGGACGTGCTGCAGTGCGAGATTGTCGAGACCGGAAATCCCGAGGATGTGCCGGAGGTTAGCAAGCGCGAACTAGCTCAGCAGATTTTGATTAATCCAGCTCAGGCTACTAAAAACAACGCTGCCAAGCGTAATATGTGCCTTGGTATGGGTGTCATCGTTGCCGTGCAAACCGGCGAGGATGAGATTTCGAAGCTTGAGATTCCGGTGACTGCGGGCGAAGTCAAGCGAGACTCCGGCCTATATCGGTCGTATCGGAACGTTGCGGAGCAGATCAAAGAAGCCTTCGACGCCATGGGGCGTCCGGAGCAATGATGTCTGCAGCATCAAGCGGTTGAGAAGCCGTGCCCATGCCGAGTGAACCATATGCGATTCCGCCCAAAGATTGCGCCTTTGAGGGCATTCTTTGGTATATCAATCATTATGACCTGCAGGGTGGCGACCGGCTGCCCGCCGAGCGTGTGCTCTGTGAAGAGCTGGGCGTGTCGCGCACGGCGTTGCGTGCTGCGATCGCGCGCCTTATTTCGTGCGGAACTTTGGAAAGCCGCCGCGGTTCGGGCACCTATGTGTGTCCTCCCAAACCGCTGAACATCTTTCAGGAAACATGGAACTATACGCAGGCGGTGGAGAGGGTTGGCTCAAAGTCGACCGCACGCCTGGTTTGGTCCAAGGTCGTGTACGCCGATATCGATCTGGCCCAAAAGGCCCAGATCGACCTGGGCATGCCGCTTTTCTGCATTCGACGTGTGCGCGTGGTTAATGGTTCCCCGGCGTCGATTGAGACGGCCCACGTCAATCTGTCTTTGTGCCCCTCGCTTCCCGATCACGATTTTGAGCAGGAAAGCCTCTACGACGTTTTGCTCAAAGAAGGGAATGTCCATGTGACGCACGGCAAGGAGCATATTTCCATCAGCCGTCTGAACGCCGACGAGGCCAAGTTGCTGGGTGCTCAGGAGGGCACGCCGGTGTTTTACAAGGCTTCGCACGAGCGTGACGAGAACGATGGCTTTGTCGAGTATTGCAAGTCCGTGATTCTGCCGACCAAGTATCGTTTTGCCGATAACGGCGAGGCAGACGGCGTTGCGACGAAGGTAGGTGTCGAATGGCTGATGCAGTAGAAGACTTGCCGGTTTACAAACAAATTCGCCGCTGCATTGCGGAGCGAATTGAGCGCGGCGACTACCCGACGGGCTCGATGATTCCGTCCGAAAACGAGCTGGCCGAGGAGTTTGGCACGACGCGCCTGACAATCCGAAGTGCCATGGACGAGCTGGTCAAAAGTGGCCAGATTCGTCGCGTGCAGGGCAAGGGCGCCTTTGTGGGACACAAGTGGTTTGACGAGCACGAACGCAAGGGCGGCTTCCGTCAGTCGGTTCTGGCGTCGGGCGCGACGCCGTCGGTGCGCATTCTGGCGCGCTCCAAACGCTACGCCGGCCCGTATTACGCCGACCTGTTTGGCATCGCCGAGGACGATCTGCTTTACTCGGTGCGCCGTCTCAACTGCATTGATGGGGAGCCCGTGTCGATTGAGATGACGCTGATTCCGTGTCTGCTGTTTCCGGGCATCGAAGACGTGGACATTTCGGTCTTCAGCCTGTTCGAGACCTACGACATGTTGGGGCGCAAACCGGACAAGTCGATTGAGAAACTCGATATTGAAGCGCTGGGCGCACGCGATGCGAGTTTGCTCAATCTTGAGCCGGGCGACCTGGCGCTCGTACTGGAATGCATGACCTATGACTCGAGTGGGCAGGCGATCGAGCATGCCAAGTCTTTTAACCGCGGTGATGCCGGCGGATATACCTACAACTATTAGCGTCTAGAGCATCCTCGTGCACGGTGGGGTGCTCATTTTTTTACGGACATGTGTCGCATGACCGATGAACGGCAAAAACTGACCGTCTACCGAGAGGGGAGGATGAAATCAAAAAATCGGTATTAAAAACGGCTAACCTGTAATCGTTCACTGGTATTAAGAACCTTTGAATTGTTGAGCTTGGGGCCAAGATGTCCACAAGGTTAAGCGGCGAGACGGGGCGGCAAGCCTGTCCATTCCGTGCGACAATTCAAACTGCTCGTGAAAGGAGCGGGAATGAAGGAGACCGAGAAGATCGAGATCATGCACTTCGACCAGGAGGGCTACCTCG
>CABSNX010000102.1 GCA_902479205.1 uncultured Collinsella sp.
ACAGAAGGTGACCGACATCGTCATTCTGATCGTGGCTGCCGACGACGGCGTCATGCCTCAGACCATCGAGTCGATCAACCACGCCAAGGCCGCCGGCGTACCCATCGTCGTCGCCGTCAACAAGATCGATAAGCCGGGCGCCAACCCCGACCGCGTGCGCCAGGAGCTCACCGAGTACGGCATCATCCCCGAGGAGTGGGGCGGACAGAACATGTTCGTCAACATTTCGGCCAAGCAGAAGATCGGTATTGACGACCTGCTCGAGACCGTGCTGCTCCAGGCCGACGTGCTTGAGCTCAAGGCCAACCCCGACACCTTTGCCTCCGGTAACGTCCTCGAGGCTAAGCTCGACAAGGGCCGCGGCTCGGTTGCCACGGTGCTCGTGACCCGCGGTACCCTGCACGTGGGCGATACGCTGGTCGCCGGCCTTACCTACGGCCGCGTCCGCGCCATGCTCGACCCCAAGGGCAACGCCGTCACCGAGGCCGGTCCCTCCGACGCTGTCGAGATCCTGGGCCTGCAGTCCGTGCCCAACGCCGGCGACGAGTTCCGTGTTTTCGAGGACGAGCGCGAGGCTCGCGCCCTGGCCGATGAGCGTTCGCTCAAGGCTCGTATTGAGGAGCAGAGCCGCGTGAAGCACGTCACGCTCGAGAATCTCTTCGAGACCATCGCCGACGCCGAGGTCAAGGAGCTCAACCTGATCATCAAGGCCGACGTCCAGGGCTCCATCGAGGCCCTTCAGGACTCGCTCGACAAGATGGATCAGTCCGAGGTCCGCATCAACACGATCCACTCCGCTGTCGGTGCTATCAACGAGACCGACGTCGTCCTGGCCGACGCCTCCAACGCCATCATCATCGGCTTTGGCGTGCGTCCCGACGGCAAGGCCCGCTCCGCCGCCGAGCGCGAGGGCGTCGAGATCCGTTGCTACGACGTTATCTATAAGTGCCTCGAGGAGCTCGACGCTGCCCGCATCGGCATGCTCAAGCCCACCGAGGTCGAGGTCTCCACGGGTACCGCGACCGTCCTGGACACCTTCAAGGTGCCCAAAGTCGGCATCGCCGCCGGTGTCCGCGTCGAGGAGGGCGAGATCGCCGCGACCGATTCCGTGCGCCTGGTGCGTGACGGCATTGTGGTCTTCAACGGCAAGATCGCCTCGATGCGCCACTACAAGGACGAGGCCAAGAGCCTCAAGAGTGGTTCCGAGGGCGGCATTGGCCTGGAGAACTTCCAGGACATCAAGCCCGGCGACCAGATCGAGGGTTACCGCATCGACCAGGTTGCCCGTACCGAGTAGGGGGTAGCGCTATGAAGCAAACGCAGGCAACCCGCCGTTTGGGCGAGCAGCTTCGCGAGAAGCTTGGTTATATCCTGCTCTTTGAGGTTTCCGATCCGCGTCTCGACCTGGTCACCCTGACTGCGGTCGAGGTCGCGGTGGACCGTTCGTTCGCGCGCGTGTACGTGTCGTGCGATGCGAGCCGCTACGATGAGGTCATGGAGGCGCTTGCCAGCGCCAAGGGCCGTATTCGCAGCCTGTTGGCTCGCTCGCTCGATTGGCGCGTTACGCCCGAGCTCGATTTTCGCATCGATCGCTCGACCGATGAGGCCGAGCGCATCACGCGTGCGCTGGAAAACGTTCCGGCCACGCTTGCGATCGAAAAGGACGAGGACGGCTACCCGATAGCGGATGCCGCCCAGGAGGCAGCTTTAGATGACTAATTCCGCCGATCTCGCCTCGTGCGAGTCTGCAGATATTAAACGACGCATCCTCGAGCTTATCGAGGATGCGTCCTCCATTGCGATCTCGGGTCACACCTCTCCCGACGGCGATGCCCTGGGCTCCGTGTTGGGTCTGGGCTTATCGCTTATGAAGGTGTTTCCCGACAAGGACATCGCCCTGCTGCTGGCAGACGACGATCCCGTTCCGCGCATCTACCGTTTTATGGAGGGCGCCGATCTGCTGGTGCCGGCATCTGCCTACACCGGCAACCCGGACCTGTTCATCTCGGTGGACGTGCCGGTCGTCGAGCGCCTCAATAATTCCGCCGAGGTACTCCGTCGTTCGGCCCATGTGGCATGCTTTGACCATCACCCGGCGCGTGAGGAGTTTGCCGATGTCAGCCTTAGGTGTGTCAATGCCGCTGCTTGCGCCATGATTATCGACCGCTTTTTGGCCGATTGCGGCATTACCGCAAGCGATAGCATCGCCACCTGCCTGCTGTGCGGCCTGGTCACCGATACCGGTCGTTTTCAGTATCAGAATGCCGATGCCGCAGCCTTTCATGCCGCCTCGCGTCTGGTGGCGCACGGTGCCGATCCGGCGCGCGTCGCGCTCGAGGTCTATCAGAGCATGCGTGTCGAGTTCTTGCACCTCAAGTCCATCGTCATGGGTCGCATCAAGACGGTCGCGCACGGGCGCGTGGCGTATAGCTACGCCTACGAGAGCGACCTTAAGGACTGCGGCGTCACCTCGGACGAGTGCGACGGCCTGGTCGATGTGGTGCGCGCGGTGATGGGCGTCGAGGTCTGCCTGTTCCTTAAGGGCATCGAGGGCGATACCAAGGTGCGCGGCAACCTGCGCTCCAAGGGCGAACTTGATGTTTCCGAGATTGCGGCCAACTTTGGCGGAGGTGGGCACCACGCTGCCGCCGGCTTTACCAACGCCGGAACGATTTCCGAGACGCTCACCGCGGCACTTCCCATGCTGGCCGAGCTGGTAGGGGAGGATCCCGCTTCGGTGACCGTCGAGCTCTAACTTTTTGGATGGTACATGGCTCGTCGTACACCTTCTCAACTTAATGTGCTGCTCGCCGTCGATAAGCCGGTGGGCTGCACGTCCCACGACGTGGTTTCGCAATGCCGACGCGCCCTCCATGAGCGGCGCGTCGGTCATGCCGGAACGCTCGACCCCATGGCATCGGGTGTCATGGTGGTGGGCGTGGGCCAGGCAACGCGTCTGCTGGGCATGCTCACGCTCGATACCAAAAGCTACGTCGCCGACATTTCGTTTGGCGTCGAGACCAATACCGATGATGCGGAGGGCGAGGCCGTCCGCACAGTGCCCATTGCCGCTGACCTGCGCGATCCGTCCTATGCCCGCGAGCGCCTGTGCGCCATGCTGGGGCCGCAGATGCAGGTACCGCCGGCGTTTTCGGCCATTTCGGTCAACGGCGTGCGCGCCTATAAGGCTGCGCGCGAAGGCAACGCCGTTGAGTTGCCCCCGCGTCCGGTCGAGGTGTACTCCGCTGACCTGATTGCCGTGAGCGGCGAGGGCGAAGCGTGCGTTTGGACCGTGGCGTTTTCGGTGAGCAAGGGCACCTATATCCGTGCGCTCGCTCGCGATTTGGGCCGCGACTGCGACAACGCGGCACATATTTCCGCGCTGCGCCGTACGGCCTCCGGTGTTGTTTCCATCGGTGCCTGCCATGCGGTCGAGGAACTTTCTGCCGAATCCGCTGCCGGCTTTGCCCTGGATCCCATTGCGGCACTGGGCGCCACGCGCGTCGACTTGCCGGGTGACCTTGCCGACGATCTGCTGTGCGGGCGTCGTATTCCTATTGAGCGCGCGCTTGTGGGCTTCGATGCGTCGAAGGCGCCGTTTGCGCTGGTGCTCGATGGCGGGCTCAAGGCGCTCGCTCGTATCGAGGGCGGTCGCTTTGTAATGGAGCACGTCTTTCCGCAGGCGATCGGCGGTGTTCGATGATGCTGGACTCCCACGAGCTCGCGCGTATTTTTTTCGCGGGCGAGTCGGATGAGGCCCGCATCGTCGCCGCCGATGCATTTGATGATTGCGCGTGCATGGGCGCCGCGTCGATCGCCATCGGTGTGTTCGACGGCGTACATCGGGGGCATCACGAACTGATCGACGCGGTCGTTCGCGATGCGCGTGACCACGGCTGCAAGGCGGTCGTGGTTACTTTCGATCCCGACCCGGATGTGGTGGTGAGCCCCTCGCCCGCTCAAAAACTTATGACGACGGCCGACCGTCTTCATGCCCTGGCTCTCACCGGGGTCGATGCGGTCGTGGCCGTTCCCTTCACGCCTGCGGTGGCGGCTCTCGACCATGCGGGCTTTCTTAAGCTGCTGTCGCGCGTCGTCGATATCCGCTCGATTCGCGTGGGTAGCGACTTTAGGTTGGGTCGCGGCGGCGCCTCGGGCGTTGCCGAGATGCAGGCATGGGGTACCGAGCGCGGCGTTGACGTCTATGGCCACGAGCTGCTGTGCGTCGATGGACAGACAATCTGCGCCACCCGTATTCGCCAGGAGCTGCGCCGGGGTCATGTTGAGCTTGCCGCCGAGCTGCTCGGTCGCCCGTACATGCTGCGAGGTATTGTTGCCGGCGGTCGTCACCAGGGCTCCGACATGGGTTTCCCCACGGCAAACATCCAGGTGCCCGAGGGCATCCAGGTTCCTGCCGATGGCGTCTACGAGGGCCTGGTGCTGGTCGATGATACCGTGTGGCCTGCCGCCGTCAATGTGGGCCTGCCGCCGACGTATGCCGATGATGCCGCCTCGGCGCATCTCGAGGCCAACTTGATCGGGTATGCGGGCGACCTGTACGGCACCTCGGTTTCGCTGGCGTTTACGCGCTGGCTGCGCCCGTCGCGCATGTTCGATTCGCTGGACGAGCTTATCGCGACCGTTGAGGGTAATATTGACGATATTCGCCATAACTTGGGTGAGCAGGGGGTGAGCATCCGTGATTAGCGATGAGGAAAAAGACCAGGTACGCGCTGCGTCCGATCTGGTTGCCATCGTGCAGGAAACGGTTGAGCTCAAGCCTCGCGGCCATGAGTTTTGGGGTTGCTGCCCCTTCCATGGCGAAAAGACCCCGTCGTTTCACATTATCCCCGCCACGCAGGTGTGGCACTGCTTTGGCTGTGGCGAGGGTGGCGACGTCTTCACCTACATCATGAAGCGCGAGAACCTGAGCTTTCCCGAGTCGATTCGCTACCTGGCCGACCGTGCCGGCATTGAGCTGCACGATACCGGCTCCCATCGTGAGCGCGGCACCAAGCGCGCCCGCATCTATGACCTGTGTGCCGAGACCGCCCAGTTCTATCACACCATGCTTATGCGTGGTAAGGACAGCCGTCCGCGCGAGTATTTCGCCAGCCGAGGTATGGGTGGCGATGTCTGCCGCCGCTACTGCCTGGGATTTGCGCCGGGCCGCAACACGCTGGTGTCGCATCTGTCGCAGGCGGGTTTTACCCCGCAGGAGATGATTGACGCCAACGTGGCCATGAGCCGTGGGCGCGGGCAGCTTGCCGACCGTTTTTACGACCGCGTGATGTTTCCCATCTTTGACGAGCAGGGTCATAACATCGCCTTTGGCGGGCGCATTATGGGCGACGGACAGCCTAAGTACCTCAATACCGCCGAGACGAGCGTGTTCCATAAAAAACGAAACCTCTATGGCTTTAACTGGGCCAAGGAGTTTATCGTCGCGCAGGATACCGCCATCGTGGTGGAGGGATATACCGATTGCATCGCCTGCTGGGAGGCGGGGATTAAAAACGTCGTCGCCACGCTGGGTACGGCGCTGACGGAACATCATGTAAAGACGCTCACCCGTTTTGCCAAGCGCATTGTATATATGTTCGATGGCGACGCCGCCGGTCAAAAGGCCGCGCGCCGCGCGATTCAGTTTATCGAGCAGGATTCGATGGACCTGCGCTGCGTGGTGCTTCCCGACGGCAACGACCCCATGGAGTTCATCACGGCGCACGGCGGCGAAGCACTGCAGGCGCGTATCGACGCCGCCGAGCCCCTCATGGACTTTGTGTACCGCTCACTGCAGGAGTCGAGTGACATTACCACGCCGGGCGGTCGTGCCAAGGCGCTCGAGGATGCGCTGACGCTCATCTATCCGCTGCGCGATAGCTACATGATCGATACGTACTTTATCCAGATTGCGGACCTTTTGGGTTTGGATCTGGAGACGGTGCGTTCGAGCTCGGGCCGTGTGTTTCGCGATGTTGCCAAGCGTGAGGACGCCGAGCGTCGCCGTGAGCAGAACTACGAGCGCCAGCGGGCGCAGACCGAGCGCGCAGGCAGCGCAGGCGGCCGGGCGTCTGGTTCGCAGGGGGCGTCTCGCGGTGCCTGGGCGTCGGGTGCGACGCCGTCGGTGTCCATACCGGTCGAGGAAGAGCCGTACGACTATGTGCCGCTCGAGGCCTATGGGGCCGCGCCGGTCGAGGTCGTCGACGATATGCCTCCGATCGATGTGCCGGTTGGCATGGATGGCGCGGCGCCGGTTGCCGGTGCAACGGACGCGTCTGCGGCACCGACGATGCCGATCGTGCTGACCGACCTGGAGCGAAAGTCTTTGGCGGGGGAGCGTGAGCTGCTGACGATGCTCACGAGCTACCCCGACCTGTTCCGCACGTATGCCGACCGCATCTGCTCTATCGAGTGGGTGGACCCGCGCCACGAGTCCATCGCGTGGGCCGTGCTCGCGACGCCTCCGGGCACCGACCCCACGGCGTGCATGGATGCGGCGCGCGCGGTGTGTCCCGAGGCAGCGTCGCTTGTCAGCGCCGGGCGCATTTCGTCGACGAGCAAACACCCCACCGAGACGAACATCGTGTTTATGCTTGATACCCTTGAGCTCTACACCATCAAGCGCCGCATGCGCGCCGCACAGGCCAAGCTTCGCCAGGACCGGTCGCTCGACGATGAGGCGCGTCGTGTGCTGACGATGCAGGCGATGCAAGATTCTCAGCGCCAGCGCGAGCTCCAAAAGTCGATTGGTGGCGTGGCCGATCCGTTCCGTTTGATCGGTTTGGAGACTGCGGGCGCCGACCAGGCCTAGATGTTGTGGTCAACCAGCGTATTTGCGCCTATATCCAGTCTGAATTTTGGGTATAGACGTCAATGTGTGTGCTAAAGTAATGAGTCCTGTGGACTATGAAGGGAGAATCTGTGCCAAAAAAGAGTGAGAGCACGGGTACTGGGCTGGAATCCTACGTTGCAAAGCTCATGGGCAACGGCTCAAACAGGACTTCGGTAACCGAGGACGAGATTCAGGTCGCCCTGAAGGATATCGATGTGTCTGACGAGCAGCTCAACGCGGTGTATTCCTGTCTCTTATACACAT
>CABSNX010000103.1 GCA_902479205.1 uncultured Collinsella sp.
GGGTAAAGGGGTGTAAAAAGGGTGAAATAGAAAACTAATCAAGAAGAGCAAAAACGGCAGAATAGCTAAATTACCTGCGGAAACAGAGATATTGATGAAAATGAAAAACCACAGGTAGGGTAATAGCTCATGACCTCCTAAAGCGGGTGTCGACGGTTCGAATCCGCCCGGGGGCACCAGGGAATATGACGGCGTCGCGAGAGCGGCGCCGTTTCTGGTTTGTGGGGGCCGCCGGCGGATTCGGGCCGTCGACGCCCGCGTCACCAATTTCCCCGCGGGGGGAGTTTTCGAATCCGCCCGGGGACACCAGAGATTTGCCGAGCCCGGTACCACCACGGTGCCGGGCTCTTCTGGTTTAAAGTCACGTTCAGCCATGGGCGGCAATTCCGAGTCAAAATAAAAGCGCCCGCTTGCTGGGGGGGCAAGCGGGCGCTTTTGAGCGAATGTGTTTGCGGCCTAAACCGCTCGGAGCAACAAGCGATCGACGTTAGTTGCTAGACTCGGAGTCGTCGCCGGAACCGGAGATGGAAACCGTCAGCGTAATCGTGCTGTCGGTGGACTGCTTGCCGGTGGGGGAGACGCCCGTAACGGTGGCATTCTCGTTGCCACTCACGGGGTTGCCGTTCTGATCGCAGAATGCGATGTTGTAGAACCCGGCGTTGTTGAGCGCGGTGACGGCGGCGGAGATGCTCTTGCCGTACAGGTTGCCCGGGACGCTGGCCTTGCCGGACTTCTTGGCGATGACGACGGTGATCGTGGCACCGGGCTTCTGCTTGCCGCTGGGGTTCCAGCTAATTACGGTGCCCTCGGTAACCGAGTCGTTTTCCTGGTAGCTCACGTCGACGCCAAAGCCGGCCATGTCGAGAGCGTTGCGCGCTTGGGCCTCGGTCATGTCGGTCAGATCGGGCACCGAGGTGGTGTCCGGGCCGCCAGAGACCTTGTACGAGATGGTCGTGCCCTTCTCGACCTCCTTGCCGGCAGCAGTGCTCTGCTCAAAGACCTGGCCCTCTTCGGCCTCATTGGCTTCCTCCGAGGCGCTGCCCTTCAGGCCCACGCTTGCCAGTGCGGCCTCGGCCTGGTCCTTGGTCAGGCCGAGGAGCTGCGGAACCTCAACCTTCTCGGAGGGCTTAGGGCCCTTGGAGATTACCAGGTTCACTCTTGTGCCCTTGGCCTTCTTGGTGTTGCCGTTGGGGGTCTGCTCGGCGACCTTTCCCTCGTCGACATCGTCGTTGTAGCTCTGGTCGACGGTGCCAACCTCAAGGCCGGCTTCCTTGATCAGCTCAATAGCGGTTTCCTGGTCCTTGCCCAGCACGTCGGGCACCGTGACCTGTTCGCCACTGAACATGCCCGTGGCAAAGGCCACTACAACGCCAATCACGGCGACGGCGGCAATCACGGCGGCGATGATCTTGTTCTTGTTGGATTTGGGCTTCTCGACCTCGTAGGATCCTGTGGAGCCCGAGACAGCGCTACGGGCGGTGTTCTGGCCGCTCACGCCCGAGACGGGGCGAACCATAGCGCGCGTTGAGTCGGAAAGCTCGCGGGTCTTGGTGGCACCCAGGTCGCCGGCGGCACCGATGATGCGCGTGGGCTCCGAGACGTTGACGGCGCGGCCGGACAGGTAGCTGTTGAGCACCTGGCGCAGCTCGTCGGCCGTCTGGAAGCGGTTTGCCGGGTCCTTCTCCATGCACTTGAGGATAATGCGCTCCAGGTCGGCATCGACGCCGGAGTTGATCTGGCTCGGCGGAACCGGCAGTTCGTTTACCTGCTTGAGCGCAACCGAGATGGCGTCGTCGCCGTCAAAGGGGACGCGACCGGTGGCGCACTCGTACATCACGACGCCCAGGGAGTAGATATCCGAGGTGGGACCGAGGTCCTGACCGCGCGTTTGCTCGGGGCTTACGTAGTGGGCGGTGCCCAGTACATTGTTGTCCTGCGTGAGGTGGCTGTTCTTTGCGCGCGCGATGCCAAAGTCCATGACCTTGATGTTGCCGTCGGGCAGCACCATGATGTTTTGCGGCTTAATGTCGCGGTGGATGATCTCATGCTTGTGCGCGACCGAAAGCGCGGAGCCGATCTGCGAGCCGATCTGCGCCACCTTCTTGGGATCGAGGGCGCCGTGGCTCTTGATGCCGCTCTTAAGGTCGGTACCGCGCAGGTACTCCATGACGATGTAATAGGTATCGCCGTCCTTGCCCCAATCGTAGACGCCCACGATATAGGGGGAGGAGAGGCCGGCTGCTGCCTGGGCCTCTTGCTTAAAGCGTGCGGCAAAGGTGGCGTCGCCGGCGTACTGCGGCAGCATGATCTTGACGGCAACCGTGCGGTCGAGGACCTGATCTTGCGCACGGAAGACGGTCGCCATGCCGCCCGTCCCCACCTTATCCTTGAGGAGGTATCTTCCCCCGAGGACCCTCTGTTCCATTCCTGCTCCTAACTAACTTATTCGCTCAACGATGTGTGTAGTACCAAATCTATGGCCGTTGGGGCCGCGTGGCGCCTTGCCGCTAGCTCATCGGCCGCGGCGCGCCCCAAGTATCCGCTTCGATCACAGGCATCACGCTCCTTGGGCGGCAAGTGCCGCGGTCAGGACGATGCCGGCGATCTTGGCTGCCTTGACGTCGTGTTTGTCGTAATCCTCCAAGGCCACCGAGATGGCGACCGTGGGTGAATCGTAAGGTGCGAAGCCGACGAACATCGAGTTGACGTTGGTGCCGCCGGTCTCGGCCGATCCAGTCTTGCCGGCGACCTTGACGCCCGGAATCTGGGCATCGGTGCCGGTGCCGGACTGGACAACCGCGAGCATGGCCTGCTTGACCTGATCGGCCGTGGTGGCGCTGACGGCCTGGCCGAGCGAGCGGGATTGCGTGGTCTTGACCACGGTTCCGTCGGGGGCGAGCACCTGGGCCACGAAGAACGGGTCCATGACCACGCCGCTGTTGGCGATGGCCGCCGCTATCACGCAGTTTTGCATGACGGTGGTCTGCGGACCTGGCGTGTGGTCCATGCCGACAGGCTGGCCGGCGCCTGCCCAGGCGGTCTCCCACTCGGTCATGAGCGAGGGGTCGGCCATGATGGAGGCCGCGGTGGTCAGGTCCTGACCGAGCTTTTGGCCGTAACCAAAGGCGTTGGCAAACTGGACGAGCGAGCTAGCGCCGATCTCGTTGGCCACCTGGCCAAAGACGACGTTGGACGACACGGCAAAGGCCTGTTGCAGGCTGATGGTACCGTAGCTCTCGTTGGCGTAATTGGTGACCGGCGCGTTGCCGATATCCATGGAGCCGGGCGCCTGGTACGTGCTGGTAAGGCTGGCGGTGCCGGTTTCGAGCGCCGCGGAGAGTGTGACGACCTTAAAGGTCGAGCCCGGGGTATAGAGAGCGTCCATGGCGCGGTCGTACATGGAGCCGTCCTCGCCACCGCCCGACTGCATCAGGGCATCGATGTTGGTGTTGTCATAGGTGGGCGAGCTTGCGCATGCGAGGACCGCGCCGGTGCGCGGATCCATAACCACCACGGCACCCTTAAAGCCCTTGAGTGCCTGCTCGGCAGCCGTCTGGATGCGCGAGTCGATGGTGAGCTTGGCGGTGTTGCCCGGTTGGTTTTGGCCCGCGAGCGACGCGAGGGCGTTGTCCCAGCTGGAGTAATCCTTGGAGCCGGTGAGCGTTTCGTTCATGACGCTCTCGACACCAGCGGTGCCGTACTGCTGGCTTACATAGCCCACCACGTGAGCGGCCATGTTTCCGTTGGGGTAGGAGCGGGCGTAGGTGCCGTCTTCCTGTTGCAGCGACTCGGCCAGCGTCACGCCGTCGGACGTGATGATGGAGCCGCGCTGGATGTACTTGGAGCGGGCGATGGTGTGGTTGTTGGTCGGCATGTCCTGATAGTCCTTGGCCTTGATGACCTGGACATAGGTGAGGTTGCCGATAAGGATGGCGAATAGTGCCGTAAAGGCGAGCACGGCGCGGGTCAGTCGATTGGCGAGCGCCACGCGGCCGAGCACACCGGATTCGGGCGTGTCAAGCAGGCGACGGCGCATGCGCGAGCCGGCGGAGTGGCTGCCGCGGGCATACGAAGACGAAGTGGCGAAGCGCGTGCCAGCCGGGGAGGCCGCCGAGGCGACCTGGTCGTCGGTGATGGCGGCCATGGTGCCGGTGCCGGTGAGCTCGGCCTCGCGACCGGTTGCCTCGTCACCGGCGCGCAGCAAAAGCGCGACGATGATAAAGCTTGCCAGCAGCGAGGAGCCACCCTGGCTCATAAAGGGCAGGGTGACGCCGGTCAGCGGGATCAGGCGGGTAACGCCGCCAACGATCAAGAACGCCTGGAAGCTGATGGCGGCCGTAAGACCAGTGGCGCTAAAGGCGGCAAGGTCGGACTTGGCACGGGCTGCCGTGGTCAGGCCACGTACGGCAAAGAGCATAAACAGGATAAGAACGGCGCCACCGCCCAAAAGGCCCATCTCCTCGCCGATAGCCGAGAAGATAAAGTCGGACTCGACGACGGGGATGTTGTTGGCCATGCCGTTGCCAATGCCGACGCCAACAAGGCCGCCGTCGGCCAGCGAGAAGAGGGACTGGACAATCTGGTAGCCCTGGCCCTGTGCATCCTTAAAGGGATCGGCCCAGATCTGGAAACGAACCTGGACGTGCGACAGGAACTTGTAAGCGCCCACGGCCCCCACGGCCAAGAGCACAAGGCCGATGATGACATACGAGAAGCGACCCGTGGCAACGTAGAGCATCAGCAAGAAGATGGTGTAGAACAGCAAGGCCGAGCCCAGGTCACGTTCGAAGACAACGACGAGCAGGCATACACCCCAGACTGCGAACAGCGGCAGCAGCAGGCGCAGACGCGGAATCTTAAGACCCAAGATCTTGCGGTTGGAGATAGAGAGCAGTTCGCGGTTCTCGGCCAGGTAACCGGCTAGGAACAGCACGATAAAGACCTTGGCGAACTCGCCGGGCTGAATGGTAAAGCCGGCGATGCGAATCCACAGTTTAGAGCCCGAGATCGTGGTGCCGATAAAGATGGGCAGCATCAGCAAGATGATGCCGATGATGCCAAAGGTGTACTTGTAGCGCATGACCACGTCGAGGTTTTTGACCAGCGCAAGCGTACCTACCATCAACGCCACCGAGATAAACAGGATGACGAGCTGCGAGATGGCGAGCGTGGGCGCCAAGCGCGTCACAAACGTGATGCCAATGCCCGAAAGAACAAAGACGATGGGCAGGATGGCCGGGTCGGCGCCGGGTGCCAGAATGCGCACGGCGATATGCGCCGCGGCGAAGGCGGCAAAGAGACCGATCGGAACGGCAAGTGTCTCAAACGAGATGGCGGCGCCTGCGGTGAGCGCGTACATCGCATACAGCAGGATGACGGGGAACGCCGAGGCGATGAGTAAGAGCAGTTCGGTATTACGGCGACTCATAAGCGGCACTCCCTTTCTAATTCTTATCGGAGGCTTCGGCCTCGGCGGACTGTTCGGCGGTATTCTCGGAATCCGATTCGGAGGTCGAACCCTGGTCGGTGTTATTGCGGATCGTTTGCGCGTCGATCACCTGACGGGTCTGCTCCTCGTCGATCTGATGGCGGTACTTGGAGATGGTGTCCTGTGCGTCGTCGATGCTCGTCTGCTGAATACCTGCCTTAAGGCGATTTTGTGTGTCTTCGGGCAGGTCGGACAGTTTGATGGTGGTCGTGCTGTCGAGCCAGTGCAGCTTAAGGCCGAGCGGCTTGCCGGGAATGCCCCGGTAGACCGCGACGGTGTCCTTGTAGGTGCCCAGGTAGTACGAGCCGGTGATGCCTGCGTAGGCCCAGATGGCTGCCGCCAGCACAAAAGCGATGCCCAGTACGGTGGCAATGGTGATGTTGCGGCGGCGGACGCGCTTTGCCTCGCGCATGACGCCATCGTCGACCAGGTCAACGACAAGCACGGTGACGTTGTCGTGCCCGCCGGCGACCAGTGCCGCGTCAACAAGGTTGTCGACGCAAATCTGCGCGGTCGAGGACTGTGTGGCGATGTTTTCGATATCGCTATCGGGAATCATGCTCGAAAGACCGTCCGAGCACAGGATCAGGCGGTCGCCTTCCTCGATATGCAGGGTAAAGTGGTCGGCATACATGGCGGGATCCGAGCCCAGCGCGCGGGTGATGACCGAGCGGTTGGGGTGGACGCGAGCCTCGTCTGCCGTAATTTCGCCGGCGTCCACGAGCTCCTCCACATAGGAGTGGTCGCGGGTCACGCGGATGAGCGTGCCCTCGTGGAGCAGATAGGCGCGCGAGTCGCCCACGTGGGCGATGGCGAGCATGTCGTTTTCGATATAGGCGCAGGTTGCCGTGCAGCCCATGCCGGGCTTGCCAAGCCCGTTGAGCGCAGCCTCGATGACCGCGGCGTTTGCAGCTTCGACGGCGGCCGCCAGTCGTGCGGCGTCGGCTGCCTGCGGCGCTGTCTTGGCAATGGTCTCGACGGCGATGGAGGAGGCTACCTCACCGGCGGCGTGGCCGCCCATGCCGTCGCATACGCAAAAGAGCGGCGATTGCACCAGATAGGAGTCTTCGTTATGCGGGCGCACACAGCCAACATCGGAGCGGGCGCCCCACATGAGCTGCGTGGTCGTGCCGGCGTCGTAGGTCGAGTCAGTCTCGACGCGCTCGTCGGTCAGCGGCTCAAAACTCATGGTCGAGCCGGGGTCCTTAAGCTTGGCCTCCACGGCGGCAACGTCAATCTCGGCCGTATCGCCGGGCGAGACGGTGTCGGCATCGTTGCTCGGGTCGTTGACGTTGGGCGTGGCGGGCTCTTCGGTTGTACGGTCGACAGGCTCGTCGTCTTGCGGGGCGACGGCTGCAGACTCGGGCGTCGCGAAGTGCGCGGGCGCGGGCGTGCCGTGGGATTGGGAGACATCCTCCGTCGTTGCTGCGGGTACGTCTTCGGTTACAGACTGCATGGCTTCGGGCGCCGATGCGTCCGCGGGGGAGGGCGCCGCCGCGGGTTCCGGTGCAGATGCTGTCTCTTATACACATCTCCGAGCCCACGAGACCGATCAGTAT
>CABSNX010000104.1 GCA_902479205.1 uncultured Collinsella sp.
ATGTGTATAAGAGACAGCTTTCATACGCGAGAGGCTCGACAGAAACTTGGGATCAAAAATCGAAACCGTTTCGTCTTCCACCTTAAACAGGTCTATTACGCCGTCGGTATGGACGATGTTCTGTTCGAGTAGTGCATTGATGCGGTCATTTACCTGCTTAAGGGTAAGTTTGCCTCCTTTTTTGCTGTGGGTGCCGCCCTGCTCGGTGAGCTGAAGGATGAGCTCTCGAACAACCTGGAAATAGCCAGCCTCGATGCGTTGCATGTCTGTTGCGCGACTTTTGGCGAGTCCATAGGCTTTGAGCATGACTCCTGCCTGCTCAACAAAGTCGCGGGTGATATCTTCGTCGCCGGGTGCAAGGATATGATTTACTCCACCCGTTATGAGTTCGCTTCGACGTGCGGCGGACTCGGTGCTCATGAATTCCGAATAATCGTAGCCAAACATTTTGTCGCGACAGACCGCCAGTTTTTCCAAGAACTTAGGATAGGCGGTTTTCCCGATATCCATGTCGCCGTATTTCTTTTGGTCGCGCTTGGTGTAGTCCTTCATGGCGCGTTTAAGGGCGTTAGCTATGCCTACGTAGTCAACAACCAGTCCGCCAACCTTGTCTTTATATACTCGGTTTACGCGTGCGATTGCCTGCATCAGGTTATATCCGCGCATGGGTTTATACACATACATAGTGGCAAGGCTCGGCACGTCAAAACCGGTGAGCCACATGTCTACGACGATTACGATTTTAAGCGGGTCGGCGTCATCCTTAAACCGCTTTGCCATCTCCTTAACATGGGCCTTATTGCCTACGACGTCGAACCACCACTCGGGGTCTTGATTGCCCATGGTCATGACAACGCCGAGCTTGCCCTCGTCCTTCCAAGAGGGTCGCAGCTCGCATATACGTTGATATATGGCCATGGCAGCGGGGCGCGAATACGCAACAATCATTGCCTTGCCGGTGAGTTCGTGCGCACGGTTGGTTTCATAGTGCTCTACGATGTCCTGACACAAGGCATCGATGACTTCGGGTGCACCTAGAACGGCGTCCAGATTTGCAAAGTTACGCTTGCTTGCGTCAATGGTTTCGGCGTTAGCCTGCTCGGTTAGCTTTTCGTACTCATCGTCAACTTTTGCAAGGATGCTCTGATCCAGTTTGAGTGCGACGACGCGGCTCTCGTAGAACACGGGTCGAGTTGCGTCGTCCTCTACTGCCTGAGTCATGTCGTAGACGTCAATATAATCGCCGAAAACCTCGCGAGTCGATCGATCTTCGGCAGAAATAGGGGTACCGGTAAAGCCGATGAAAGTCGCATTCGGAAGGGCGCGGCGGATGAGCAACGCGGTGCCCGTGTGCTTCTTGCCGTCACGGTCGTATTTCTCCTCGAACCCGTACTGCCCGCGGTGCGCTTCATCCACCATCACGACGACGTTCTTGCGCTCGGAGAGGGCGATGGCCTCCTCCTCGAACTTCTGCATGGTGGTGAAAATGATGCCGTTGGCGCGGCGGCTCGAGATCTGCTGCGCAAGATCGGCGCGGCTCTGCGCCTGAACGGGCGTCTGGCGCAGGAAATCTGAGCATCTGGAGAACTGCGCGAACAGTTGCGAGTCGAGGTCGTTGCGGTCGGTAATTACCACGATGGTCGGGCTGTCGAGTTTCTCTTCGAGCAGATGGGCAAGGAAAACCATCGAAAGCGACTTGCCCGAGCCCTGCGTGTGCCAGAAGACGCCGCCCTTGCCGTCGCCGCCGATGGCCTCATGCACGCTCTCGAGCGCTTTGTTCACCGCGAAGTACTGATGGTATCCCGCGAGGATTTTCGCGTCCTCGGAGAACAGAATGAAGTTCTTCAGGATGTCGATGAGCCGCTCCTTGGGGAACATGCCGTCCAGAGGGGTTTTCCAATCGGCGTACTGGGTGGCCTCGTAGTTCCCATCGACGCTCTTCCACTCAACGAAGCGTGACTCGTTGGCGGTGATCGTGCCAACCTTGGTGTGAAGCATGTCACTGGTGACGCAGAAGGCGTTGTACACGAAAAGCGATGGAATCTGTCGTTTGTAGTTTTGAATCTGTTGGTAGGCATCTTCGCTGTCAGCGTCGGCTCGAGCGGGTGACTTCAATTCAAAGAGAACGAGCGGAAGCCCGTTGACGAATACGATGACATCTGGACGTTTGTTGGTGCCACACTCGATGTAGGTCCACTGGTTAACAACGTGGAAGCAGTTCTTTTCGGGATTGTCGTAATCGACCAAGCGCACGATGTCCGTATGCTCTTCTTTGCCGTCAAACCAGCTTGTCTCCACACCGTTCTGGAGCATGTCCATAAAGATGCTGTTCTTGGCGATGAGGTCGCTGCCCTCGATTTCCTTTAGTTTAGTTATTGAGGCCTCAATCGCGCGTCGATTGAGCGTGGGGTTAATGCTCTCAAGAGCGGGCCCAATGACGTCAGGTAGGAAGGCGTCGTCAAACGCGTCGGAGGAACGAGCGACATCAGGTCCATAGAGGTGCTCGTACCCCAGACTCGTTTGCAAGTGGTCAATGATGCCTTGTTCGAAAGCATCCTCATTAAATGACGTTGAGGAGCTGTAATCGACAGCAATCATGCGCACTCCTTACCTTATGCTTCCACGACGTTGGTGAGCCTGTCCACCATTGCATTCTAGCAGTTAATCTTGCATATATTGGTATATCTGACACCCGTTAGTTGCCATTTGACTTATCGGTTGATCGCGCCAGAACGACAATTGGTGGCAAGGCTTTCTGACTTATTTAAATAGGCTTCTATTTATGGGCGCTCGTGTTGTGACAGTTGCCCAAGCGCTTGCTTGAAGCTGTTGTTGGTGATCTTGAGGTCGTTTCCCGCTTGCATTTTAATGAGTGTCGGGCCGGAGGCGATGGCGGATGTGGTGCGATGGTGCCAAGAAAAGCGCCTAGACCTGGGTGAAGAACCGAGGCCGCGGGCGCTTTTCTATTTCTTTGGTCGCATGGATTGTCTGTTCTGTTGGCCGCGCCGGCGTTGTTTCTTTGCTCTCGTTCGCGCGGCATCCGCTTGTGGCGGTGGATGTAAATAAAAGGTGGAGCGACTGCAAAAGAGCCGCTTCACTGGGTAAAATCAGGGTGTACCGCGGAACCCGCTCCTCAGTCGGTCAACTTTGGAAGCGCGGGCAACGCAGGTGCTAATGTCTAAAGGGTCGGCTGCAACCGGCCCTTTTCTGCGGCAGCGGGGATTCGAATACCAACACGGTGTACGGCCCCACGGTACTTTGCTCTGTGATGAACGGACCCATGACGGTGCATTCTGTAATCATCATTTATGCGGTCCCTTAGTCATTTGCGTTGACTGACGTTGTCTTCGTTGAAGACGTGTCCTAAAACAAACACCGTTCAATCAGCTCTTTGCCGCGCAGGGTGTCGATCCACTCTTGCGGAATTGCATCGATGCCGTATGCCGTGCCGGCGAGGGCGCCTGCGACGGCTGCGGTGGTGTCGGTGTCGTCGCCCAGATTGACGGCGGCAAGCACGCAATCTTCGTAACTGTTGGTGTTGACGAAGCACCAGGTAGCGGCCTTAAGCGTGTCGCGCACGAAGCCACCTGACCTGATTTCCTGCTCAGGTACGCCTTTCAGCCGCAGTGCCCACGAGGGGAGTGCGCCGTTCAGCACGTCTCTCATCAGCTCGACAAATATGACGCATGCATCGGTCGACGTTCTGTGGGCGTGCGTTATCGCGGAGACCTCGCAGATCTCGTCGTCAGTCGCGTTGACAAACGCCAGGGGCGCGATGCGCATGAGCGAACCGTTACCGTTGTCGCGTTCGCCGGAGCCTCCTTTGCCGGCATGCAAGGCGCGGGCGGTCGTGCCGCCGTAATCGAAAACGCCGTCGATCGTATACTCGCCACGGGCAATCCAACCTACGAACTTGTCGCGCATGTCTGAGGCGTCGATATGCCCGAGCTCCCTAATCGAGTCGCAGGTAGCAAGCGTCATAGATGTGTCGTCGCTCCAGGTGCCGGCGGGCTGCCCATGTGTGCCGTAGCCGATCATGTCGGTGCATTCGAACGTGCCACGAGGCCTGAACTCGTAGGGAACGCCCAGTGCGTCGCCGACGGCGAGTCCGTAAATGCAGTCGCGTAGCGTTGTTTTCGGTCTGTCTGTCATGGAATGCTCCTCTTATGCCAGGGGAAGTGGAACGCCGTCGGGGGTATCGGTCGTAACGTGCTACTACACTTGCGCTTCGCCATTAGTCGCTTCGTTGATGGCGCGATACTCGGCACTCAGCTCGCGCGCCAGCTCTTCCTTGCTTGGAAGGTACGGCAGGTATTTGGCGGCAAACACTTGGTCGTTGTCTTCGGGCAGCGTGTACTCGACAATCGAGTCGCTTTTGTCCGCGCAGAGCACGATGCCTATAGGCGGATTGTCGCCTTCGTTCATGAGCTCACGCGTGTAGTAGTTCACATACATTTGCATCTGGCCCAGGTCCTGATGCGTAAGGTCATCGGTCTTAAGGTCGATGAGCACGAAGCAGCGCATTAGATAGTTGTAAAACACAAGGTCAATATAGAAATGGCGCCCATCAAAGGTGATGCGCTTTTGGCGCGCCTCGAAAGCGAAACCACGGCCAAGCTCCAGCAGGAACTTCTGAAGATGCGTGATGAGTGCCTGCTCTAGATCGCTCTCGCGAAACGCAGCATCGTCCGAGAAACCTAAAAACTCCAGTACATATGGGTCGCGGATGATATCCTCGGGGCGACGAGCCGGGGCGCTCTTTTGGATTTCCTGGGTGACGGCCTCCTTGTCCTTGCTGGCAAGTAGGCGCTCGCGGAACATGGTGTTGATCTGGCGCTCGAGCTGACGCGTGCTCCAACGAGAATCGGCGCATTCGTTCATGTACCAGGCGCGAGCATCAGGGTCGGGAATGCGCATCAACCTGCGGTAATGAGTCCAGCTCAATTCGGGACGCAGTGAGTCCCGAATTGGAAATGCAAGATAGAACTGACGCATTTTGCGCAGCTCCCTTGCTTCAAAACCCTTACCAAAATCCTTGGTAAGTCTGATTGCGAGGGCCTTGAGCAGGGCCTCTCCATACTTGGCACGATCCTCTCCGCCCTGCTCATCAACAATGCTCTTGCCGATCTCCCAATACGCCTCAACCATCGCAAAGTTAACGGCGGTATAGGCCTTGTCGCGAGCGGCGTTGAGAATCGAGGAAACCTGCTTGTAAAAAACTTCTGGCACGATTGCCGATTCTCCACGGTTTGCCAGTTCGCCCATCACTGTCGCCCCACTTTCCTCTTGTGGAATGCATCTTTATCGCATTTAGTTTAAAGCCTCGCGCGGACACGAATTGCTGTGCTGTCTAGCACCTTCGCATGGGAGCCTTGCGGTGACTTAAATGTGGCCATAGAGACAGTTTTAACGAGCCCTATGGAGGTGACGCGCATGGACAACAACACTTTGCTGTTCCAGGACAAAGGTTCGGGCAGGTTTAAAGACGTCAGGATCTACCCTAACCGTATCGAGGTGCTCAAGAAGGGCACGTTTGGTGGCAAGCACACCGAGATCGTTTGCCTTAAGGACATCACGGGGGTCAACAGGATCAAGGGCCGCGACGTTTTTCTGCGCAATCGACTGTTAACCGCTTGCGTCTTTAGCCCGAGCAGTCGTGCGAAGGCCCAGGAATTTGTGAACGCGCTGAACATGGTGATGTAGCCGACGTCGGCGTTCGGGCCAGACTTACGCCCGCGCATCTGGCGGCACGGTGGCTGGTCGTTCAACCTGCGAGGCGTTGCTCCTTCATGTCAAAAATAGGGGCGCAGAACGGTATTCTGCGCCCCCCAATCAAATCGATGTGTCCAAAAGGGCCGGCTGGCCTATTCGTCAACGTCTCCATTGTCCTCGCGGTCATTGGCAAGCATTGCCGTGCCGGCGACCGTCGTCGCCACGGCGGCAGCGGCGAGCCCGGCGGCGATGCCAGAGCCGTCGCCCGTGTCGGCGAGCTTTCCGCCCGAGCCCTTGCCCTTGTTGCCCTTGCCGTTCTTATCAGCGCTGCCCACGTTGGCGCCAGTGCCGGCGCCGGCGCCGCCTGCACTGTCCGAGGCCGCTACAGTAAAGCTTGCGGCTCCGTCGGTGGCAAGCGTGTAGTTTTGCGCCGCGTCGCCCAACAGGCCTTTCGCACGCACCCAATACGTTCCTGCGGCAAATGTTTCGCCTTCGGCCATTGCGGCGCCCGGAGCGCCGTTCGCGTCGTGCACAAATTCGAGCTGGGCCGCACAGGCATCGGTTTCGAGCTTGCCGTCGAGCGGCGCCGTGACCTTGGCGCGCACGTCTTCGCCGGCCTTAAGGCCTTCGAGTCCCTCAAAATGGGGCGTCAGCGCGCGTGGATCGATATCGATGGGCACAAAGCCCTGCAGCCCCGTAACGGTCTCGTTGCCCAGGGCATCGACATCCACATATTCGATGGCAAACGCGCTGCCAGAAGCGGCCACGTTGAGTACGTTGCTGCTGTCGACAAGGCGGAAATGGCCCTCGCCAACGGTCTTGCCATCTTGGAGCGAGGCATCGCTCAGCGAGTCTCCATACGTCATGTGCATGCGGTCCGGGAGGCAGCATGAAACTGTTGGCTTGTGCTTCGCGTCGTAATTGCGTTGGTAGATGCTCCGGGCCAGTGCCGAATCGACAAAGTCGGACGCGATAATGCCAACGTGCTTGAGGCAATCTGACTTTGTTTTATCGCTGCCGCTGGGATTGATGTACTGGCTCTTGTACAGATGCTCGTTGACCACTCGCGCCGCGGTAAAAGGATTGCTTCCTTGTTTGTAATTCGTGCAACTGGTGTAGTTGATAGACCAGCAGCGTTCCAGGACTTGCACCTTGGCGCCATCATTGTCCTCGACGTCCACCTTGTTGCGCGTGAGATTGGTCGTCTCTCGCAGCGCCATATCGACCCAGCTAATCTTGTCGGTTCCGGTGCATTCAAAATGGTCCTGGGCGTATACCTTGGTGCAATAGGGCTCTTTGTCGCC
>CABSNX010000105.1 GCA_902479205.1 uncultured Collinsella sp.
GTCGGCAGCGTCAGATGTGTATAAGAGACAGCTTCCGTCGTCGCCGGCGCGCTCGCCGGCTGTCAGCGTCCGTCCACGCTCAAGGTGGTTCAGCCCACGACGGGCGGCGGCCGCGACGACCTGTCCGATTCCGTGATCGGCAAGGACAAGATCCGCATTGGCATGGAGGCGGCCTACGCTCCGTACAACTGGCAGGTCTCCGAAGCCAGCGAGTACACCATTCCCATCGACAACGTGCAGGGAGCCTATGCCGACGGCTACGACGTGCAGATTGCCAAGATTGTCTGCAAGGCCCTCGGCGGCGAGCCCGTTGCCGTCAAACAGAGCTTCTCGGGCCTTATCGATTCGCTCAACAACGGCCAGATCGACCTCATCATCGCCGGTATGAGCGCCACGCCCGAGCGTGAGGAGTCGGTCGGCTTCTCCGACCCGTACTTTATCGGTTACTTTGGCCTGTTCGTAAAAGAGGGCTCGCCCTACCAAAATGCGACAAAGCTCAGCGACTTTAGCGGCGCCACGGTCCTCGGCCAAAAGGACACCATGCTTGATACCGTCATCGACGAGATCCCGGGCGTTGTGCACAAAAACCCGGTCGATTCGGTCCCCACGGTGTTCTCGAATCTGCTGCAGGGCACGTGCGACGCCGTGACCTACAACACCGAGAACGAGAAGGGCTATATGGCCCAAAACCCGGGCATTGTCCCCATTCATTTTGCCGAGGGCGAGGGCTTTAAGCAGGAGGTCGCGGCAAACGTCGGCTGCCGCAAGGGCTCGGACAAGCTGCTTAAGCTCATCGACAAGACACTCAAGGGCATTAGCCAAGAGGAGCGCGACCAAATGTGGGACGCGTGCCTCGATCGTCAGCCGGCATAGGGAGGCAGCATGAAAACCATCAATCGTCTGGCCTCCTTTATCAAGGCCGACCACCGTTATGTGTACCTGGGCACGAGCGTCATCGCGGCGCTCGGCCTGGCGTTTAGTCAGCGCAATCCCACACCGCTGAGCTTCTTAGCCCCCACCGGTATCTTCCAGGATTGCCTATGGGCGATTCTTTGGGTCTGGATTGTCGTGTCGGCGGCGGCGCTGGTCACTAAACTCATGCATTGGAATGACTATCGCGAAAAGTCGCCGTTCGCATCCGAGCGTTTCCGCCACGGCGCGCGCCTGGGCAGCTACGTCGTGGTCGCCATCGCGGCGATCTTCTTTATCGACCGTTGCGTCATGTCGTTTATCGACCTGGTACAGGTGAGCATTGTCTCGGACTCCAACCCCAGCGACTTTTTGTCGAGCCTGGTCTACATGACCTACAAGAGCGGCGACTTCTTTATCCGCGGTATCGAGATCACCATCGCGCTTGCCACCTTCGGCACTGTCATCGCATTCTTCCTGGCGCTGCTCTTTGTGTTCCTGCGTATTCAGACGTTCGACCGCGTGGATAACGATCTGGTGCGCTTCTTTAAGAGCATCGGCCGCGGCTTTGCGACCATCTACTCCACCATCGTGCGCGGCACGCCCATGATGGTCCAGGGCCTGCTCATCTATTACGCGGGCTTCACCGTTTTGCGCGGCATGGGATTCGAGACCGCTCAGGCCAACCAGATTTGGAGTACCTTCACCGCCGGCCTCGTCACTATCTCGCTCAACTCCACCGCCTACATGATGGAGGTCCTGCGCGGCGGCATCGAGTCCATCGATCCCGGCCAGGCCGAGGCAGCACGCTCGCTGGGTCTGTCGCAGTGGCAGGCTATGCGCAAAGTCGTGTTCCCCCAGGGCATTAAAAACGCGATTCCGGCGCTCACCAACGAGCTCATCATCAACATCAAGGATTCGTCGGTGCTCTCGGTCATCGGCGTGTTCGACCTTATGTACGCCACTACCACGGTCGCCGGCGTGTACTACCGCCAGATGGAGGTCTACTGCGTGGCGCTCGTGGTCTACCTGATCCTGACGCTCGTGGCGAGCCGCCTGCTCGAGGCCTTTGGCAAAAAGCTCGGCGCCGAAGCCCCGGCAACGCTGCCCAGCTCCAACTAGGCTCAAGACGAGGAGAATCATCATGGCAGATACCGCCACTACCGGCGTTGCGGCCGCCGCACAGACCAATGAGCCGCTCATCCGCGTCGAGGGCCTGCGCAAGAGCTTCGGTTCGCTCGAGGTGCTCAAGGGCATCGACCTGTCCGTTAACCACGGCGAGGTCGTTACCATCATCGGTGCCTCGGGCTCGGGAAAGTCGACCTTCCTGCGCTGCCTCAACCTGCTCGAGACCCCGGACGCGGGCCACATCTGGTTCCATGGCCAGGACCTCACGGCCGAGCGTTGCAACATTAACAAGCTGCGTGAGGACATCGGCATGGTGTTCCAGGGCTTCAACCTGTTCAACAACATGGACGTGCTCGACAACTGCACGCTTGCGCCCGTCACGCTCAAAAAGATGAGCAAGGCCGAGGCCGAGAAGGTCGCGATGGAGCATCTGACGAGCGTGGGGCTCGAAAAGTTCGCGCACGCCGCCGTGGGTCGCCTGTCCGGTGGTCAAAAGCAGCGCGTGGCCATCGCGCGCGCCCTGTGCATGAATCCGCAGATCATGCTGTTCGACGAGCCGACCTCCGCACTCGACCCCGAGATCGTGGGCGAGGTGCTCGAGGTTATGCGCAAGCTCGCGGCCGACGGCATGACCATGGTCGTCGTCACGCACGAGATGGCCTTTGCCCGCACGGTGTCCGACCGCGTGGTCTTTATGGACAAGGGCGTGGTACTCGAGGATGCCGCGCCGGCCGAGCTCTTCGGCAACCCCAAGCACCAGCGCACCCGCGAGTTCCTCTCGCGTTATCTCGAGGACAAATAACCGACCGCAAACGCTTATGTGGCAGGGCCGCTCCGGTGGGGCGGCCCTCGTCATCACAATCGAAAGGATGCCATGGCCGAGGTTTGGCGCTTCTTTGCGCATGAGGATGATTTTGCCGATTTGGACGAAGCTGGCGCGTGCGAGCGCTTGGGCCGCGTGCTGTCGTTTCCGACTGTCTCGAGCATGGATGCCGAGGCGGTGGACTGGCAGCCCTTCGACGACCTGCGCGTCTATATGCAGCAGGCCTGGCCGCGCGTGTTTGCGGCGGGCGAGGTCGAGCTTATCGACCATTCGCTATTGGTGACGCTTAGCGGTTCCGACCCCGCCCTCAAACCCGTCATGCTCATGGGCCACATGGACGTGGTCCCCGTGGTGCCCGGCACCGAGGCTGACTGGACGCATGCCCCCTTTAGTGGCCACGTGGACGACACCTACATTTGGGGTCGCGGCGCTATCGACATGAAGGACCAGGTCGCAGGCATTCTCGAGGCGGTTGAGTATGCGCTGACGCACGGCTGGGAGCACGAGCGCACGCTGCTGCTCGCCTTTGGCCAGGACGAGGAAACTACGCAGCACGGCGCGGGAGCAATCGGCCGCGTGCTCGAGGAACGCGGCGTTGAACTTGAATACCTGATCGACGAGGGCGACTACCGTATTGTTTCGGCTGCCGAGTACGGCGCGGGCGAGGGCTGGCTTATGCATGCCGACCTTGCCGAGAAGGGCTACGCCGACATCGTGCTCAAGACGAAGAGTGAGGGCGGGCATTCGTCCAACCCCTACGGCGGTACATCGCTCGAGGTGCTGAGCCGCGCCATCGCCGCAATCTGCGATATCGAGTGGCCGACGCGCGTCACGGACCTGCTTGCCGCACAGCTCGTCGAGCTGGGGCTCTACACGGCGGATGAGATTGCCGCCAACGGGGATGCCATTGTCCGCGATTGCCTCGTCAGCAACAAGCTCTATCCGCTGGTGACGACCACCTGCGCGCCCACGCAGATCGAGGGCGGCAGCACTGGCGCTAACGTGATGCCACAGGATATGTGGGCCAATATCAACTTCCGCATGCTCGAGGGTACGGGCGTGGCCGATGTCGTTACCTGCTGCTGCGAGGCCGTTGCCGCGGCGGGCCTTGCCGGACGTGTGGAGGTCGAACTCGGCCCCGGCAGCTCCGAGCCCTCGCCGTCCCCGCGTGTCGGCGGACCGGGACTTGAGGCCGTTCGCGCCATTGCCGCCCGCTATTTCCGTGATCCAAAGGGGACGGAGGAAAACGGATCATCTACGACGGGCGGGGCTCCTGTCAGCATCGTCCCCTCAACTGTCATCGGCGCGACCGACGCTGCCAACTATCAGCGCATTTGCTCCGAGTGCATTCGTTTTTCGGCGTTTGTGGTCGACGATGACGAGTGCGAGCGCGGTGTCCACGGCACTAACGAGCGCATTACCCGCCGTGCCTACCTCCAGGGTGTCCGCTTCCTCATCGCCTTGCTCCACACGCTCTAGAATGTGACAAAGCGACAGTCCCTTTGTTGGCCGTTGGGAACGTTCTTAAACGACTAGTCATTAAGGAACATACCCAACGGCTACGTCCACTCATTCCGTGCGGGTTATATGCAGGTTTGTCTGCGCACGCTATCATGTATGGGTTAGACCGCAACTATGTACCCCACACGCGAAGGGATGCGCATGTATCTGAAGATCGACATGTTCTAGCTGGGCTTACCCCCGCAGTGGCGCCATGCGCCCCATCAACTCTGCCGATTTTCATCTTCACGCATATAAAGGAGTCCTGCCATGCGCGACAAGCTCGAAAAGATCATCAAGGCCTACGAGGAGCTCGAGAAGAAGCTGTCCGACCCGGCCGTCGCCTCCGACATCAAGGAGTTCACGCGTCTCAACAAGGAGTACGCGCACCAGTCCGACCTCATTGCTGCCTCGCGCGAGTACATCGGCGCGCTCGACGACATCGAGGCTGCCAAGGAAATGCTCCACGATACTACCGATGCCGATGAGAAGGAGATGCTCCAGATGGACATCTCCGAAAACGAGGCCAAGCTTCCCCAGCTCGAGGAAGACATCAAGTACATGCTCATCCCGAGCGACCCCAACGACGACAAGAACACCATCGTCGAGATCCGCTCCGCCGCCGGTGGCGACGAGGCGGCCATCTTCGCCGGCGACCTGTACAAGATGTACCAGCGCTTTTGCGAGTCGCGTGGCTGGAAGACCACCGTGCTCGATTCCAGTCCCAGCGAGGCCGGCGGCTTTAAGTCCATCGAGTTCAAGGTCGAGGGTGACCGCGTCTACTCCGTCATGAAGTTCGAGTCCGGCGTGCACCGTGTCCAGCGCGTTCCCAAGACCGAGTCCCAGGGCCGCATCCAGACCTCCACGGCAACCGTCGCCGTGCTTCCCGAGGCCGAGGAGATTGACGTCCAGATCAACCAGTCCGACCTGCGCATCGACACTTACTGCGCTTCGGGCCCTGGCGGTCAGTGCGTTAACACCACCTACTCCGCCGTGCGCATCACCCACCTGCCCACTAACACCGTGGTGCAGTCGCAGGAGCAGCGCTCCCAGATCCAGAACCGCGAGGTCTGCATGCAGATGCTGCGCGCCCGTCTGTACGAGATGGAGCTCGAGAAGCAGCAGGCAGAGCTTGGCGCCGAGCGCCAGAGCCAGATCGGCCACGGCAACCGTTCCGAGAAGATCCGCACCTACAACCAGCCCCAGGACCGCGTGACCGATCACCGCATCGGCTTCAACTCCACCTACAACGGCGTTCTTCTGGGCGACCAGCTCGGCACCGTGATCGAGGCACTCGCCGCCGCCGAGCGAGCCGAGAAGCTGGCACAGGCCGTGTAGTGGGTTACGCGGTTTTACCAAACCGCGTAACGGCTCGACGCTGCAAACGCCCCTAAGCGGCAATCTGACGTTCAATCGTCGGTCGCGTACCGAAGTACGCTTCCCTCCTCTTTCACGTCACCTTGCTCGCTTAGGGGCGTTTTCGCTGACTTATGCTCAACCTGCGGCGCCTTAGAGGTGGTCATTGGGGACGTTCTTAAATGACTAGGTTGGGTACATTGCTTTGAGATGTTATTCAATCGGTTTTGATGGCATTTGAGCTGCTTACCTGCTTAAAGTAATTGTCGGCATGTAGCCGCTATTGAAAATATTGCTCGAAAAATCGTCCAAGAAGTCGTGGGGCGATTTTTGACGCGTCGCGCGTCAAGCGATGTGGCAAGCGTTTGGTTAGATATTGGTCAGGTTAGGGGCAACCTTGCCAAAAGCTTGACGGATGCAGATATGAACGTCGACGAATGAGCACTTTGGACGGGGCCAAACCAAAAATCTGGGCTGATTCTCGATAATCGCCTTCAATCGTCTCTTGCCAAACGCTGGCCTCGCGTACAATCTGCTCCGACATTCGCGCGCCGCCTGGCGCTTAAGAGGGGAGGACCCCATGGCAAACGAGATCTGGACCATCAAACGTTGTCTCGAGTGGACCAAGGAGTACCTGGCCGAGCGCGGCGAGGAACACCCCCGACTTTCTGCCGAGTGGCTGCTCTGCGCTGCCACGGGTCTGGCGCGCATCGACTTATATATGCGTATGGACGAGACGCTCGATGCGGCGCAGCTCGAGACCATGCACGCGGCGGTCGTCCGCCGCGCCAAGGGCGAGCCGCTGCAGTACATCACCGGCAGCACGCAGTTCCGCATGATCGACGTCGCGTGCGCCCCCGGCGTACTCATTCCGCGTCCCGAGACCGAGATGCTCGTCGAGGAAGTCCTCAATTATCTGGATGCCGAGGTGCTGAGCCCCGAGGCTGCCGCCCGTCAGCGCGTTGAGCTGCCCTGGAACGACGAGGTCGAGCAAGCGCGCAAAGCCGAAGCCGCGTTGGCCGACGAGCGAGCGACGGCCGAGCGCCGTGCCGCTAACCTCACAGCTGCCGATGAGGCGGCGCTAGGCAGCGACGTACTGGGCAGCCGTGCCTATGCCGAGGAACTGGCCGACCGCGAGGCCGAGGAAGCCGCCGAGCAGGCAGCAGAAGCCGAAGCCGAGGAAACCGCCGAGCCCGAGCTCGACGAATACGGCATCGCCATCGAAGGCGCCGACCACGAGGCGTCTCTGACGGAGGATGCCGCCGCGCCCGCTCCGGTCGAGCCC
>CABSNX010000106.1 GCA_902479205.1 uncultured Collinsella sp.
TGTGTATAAGAGACAGCTGCCACAGCGTCGGCGGCAGAGCGAATGGCGTGGCCAAGGCCCTTGGGCTCGTACTGATAACGGAAGTCGACCGGCATACCACCAGCATGGGCGACGGCGTCGGCGTAGGCGTCCTTGCCACGCTCGCGAAGCAGGTTCTCGAGCGAACGATCGGGCTGGAAGTAGCTCAGCAACTCGGGCTTGCCGGGAGAGGTGACGATAATAGCATCGTCGACCTCATCGGGGTCGAGCGCCTCCTCAACGACGTACTGGATGACCGGTTTGTCGAGCACCGGCAGCATCTCTTTGGGCGTGCACTTGGTGCCAGGCAGAAAACGCGTGCCAAGACCGGCGGCGGGGATGATTGCCTTCATGTTATTCAAGGATCCTTTCGCAGGCGCAGGATGCGCCCTGTGCGTGCGGCACGGCGGCCGCAGACCAAATTGCGATACCGGTTTATCTTACCGCCGTTAATTAACGTTAATGTAGGCAAGCGCCATTCTTCAGCAGGTCAACGCAAATTATTGCTCGAATGGTGCAATTTTATCGCCCAACGGTAGCGACCCCAAAGCACCGCAAGCGGCAGCAATTTGTATGCCGAGCCAACAAAATAGAGGGATCAAAACGAAAAAGACGGGGCTCGCAATGCGAACCCCGTCTGCAAAGAAATCTGGCGAGAAAGCCTGATTACTTGAGGGTGACAGCAGCGCCAGCAGCCTCGAGCTTCTCCTTGGCAGCCTCGGCGTCCTCCTTCTTGGCACCCTCGAGAACAGCCTTGGGAGCGCCCTCGACGACCTCCTTGGCCTCCTTCAGGCCAAGGTTGGTGAGCTCACGGACGGCCTTGATGACCTGGATCTTGTTGTCGCCGAAGCCCTCGAGCACGACGTCAAACTCGGTCTTCTCCTCGGCCTCAGCAGCGCCAGCAGCGGGAGCGGCGACAACGGCGGCAGGAGCAGCGGCGGAAACGCCGAAGGTGTCCTCGATAGCCTTAACGAGCTCGGAAGCCTCGAGAAGGGTCATTTCCTTAAGAGCATCGATGATCTCATCGGTGGTAAGCTTAGCCATTTCTAAGTCCTTTCGGTTTCCGTGTCTGTGCACGGAGATCAGTTAAAACACGGCGCGAATGCGCCAGGGGTGCGGCGTTGCCGCCGCGGGTGAAAACAGCGACTAGGCTGCCTTCTGCTCGGAGACCTGCTGGATCGAACGAGCGAGACCAGAGGAAACGCCGTTGACGCAGACAGCGATGTCGCGAGCGAAACCGGAGATGAGACCGGCGATCTGGCCGAGAAGCTGGTCCTTGGTGGGCAGCTCGGCGATAGCCTTAACATCATCAGCGGAAACGACCTTGCCGTCGGAGATACCGCCCTTGATCTCAAGGACGCCCTTGGACTTAGCGGAGAAGTCTTTAAGGGTCTTAGCGGCCTCGACCGGCTCGGTCTCGTAGAACACATAAGCGACGGGGCCGGCGAGGATCTCGTCGAGCTCGGGCTGCTCCTGGTTCTTGAGAGCGATCTTGACCAGGTTGTTCTTGTAGACCTTCATCTCGGCGCCGCACTCGCGAAGCTGATGACGCAGCTCCTGAGCCTGCTTAACCGTCAGACCGTTGTAGTTGACGACGAACAGACCGGCGTTCTCGGCGATACGGGACTCGATCTCTGCAACCTTGTCGATTTTGTACTGCTGGGGCATGAATTACACCTCCTCGAATTCTTTCCGGGCACGGTCCGCCACAAGGACGTGACGGGGGCATGTCCAAAAAGAAAGCCCCCGCGCTGCATGAGCGACGGGGGCGAGAAGACATATCTACTCGACCACCTCGGCTGGCGGGATATCCCATTAAGCTCGCGGGCGATGCCCGTTTGCACCGGCTGTCTCTGGCAGCGGATTCGTGCGTGAACCGAAAGTATTATGGCGGGGACCCCGGCGTCGGTCAACGGAAAACCGGGCTGTACACAATTCCACCATCCGGCCGCGCCGCCAAAGGCCAGGCGCAACGTTTTCGCTCGGTCAAGTCCTGGGCTCGCACGAAGAGCACATTAAGTGCTCTTCGGCTCGTGCGGAATCTACGAAAACCTTGCGCCTGGCCTTTGGCGGCGCGGCCTGCGTCAACTATGGGGCAGCCCGGTTTTCCGTTGGCCAGCGCGCCCCACTCATAATGCTTGGGTCGGTGGGCTGATGTATTGCGTCCCGTTGGGCTATAAGGTTGAAATGAAGGTGGACAGGCGATTTAGGCCTTCGTCCAGATTTTTGTCGGAGACGCAGTAGCTTAAGCGGACGTGGCCTTCGGTGCCGAAGCAGTCTCCCGGGACTAGGGCTACGTTGGCCTCTTTGATGGCTTTGATGCAGAAGTCTTCGCTCGTTAGGCCGTACTGTTTGATGCTGGGGAAGGCGTAGAAGGCTCCTGCCGGTTCCACTACGTCGAGGCCCATGGCGTCTAAGGCTGCGAGCACGCGTTCGCGGCGGGCTTGGTAGACTTTGAGCATGGGGGTTGGGTCGACGGTCAGGGCTCGGGCTGCGGCGTCCATCTCGAAGGAAACGGCGCTCGATACTAGGTATTGGTGCGCCTTTGCGATCTCGGCGATGACGGGGGCTGCGGCTGCGAGCCAACCCAGGCGCCAGCCGGTCATGGCCCAGGGCTTGGAGAAGCTCTCGATGACCACCGTCTGCTCGCGTAGCTCCGGGTGGCGCTGGGCAAATCGCTCGTAGCCGTCCACATAGACCAGGCGGTTATATACGTCGTCGCAGACCACGTAGATGCCCGCCTGGTCTGCCACGCGCGCCACGGCGTCGAGCGATGCCGCATTGAGGATGCATCCCGTAGGATTGTTAGGCGAGCAGATGACGATGGCTTTGGTCGCCGGCGTCACGCAAGCACGAAGTGCGTCCTCGTCAATCTGGAATTGCGCAGGCTCTGTATCCAAAAAGACCGCTTTGGCGTGATTGGCCACGACGATGCTCTCGTACAGGCCAAAGGCCGGCGTGGGGATAATGACCTCGTCGCCGGGGTTGAGCATAGCCATGAATGTTGCCGACAGGGCCTCGGTCGCGCCGTCGGTCAGGATGACCTCGTCGGCCGAAAACGCCAGGCCCGCGTTCCCCATGTAGGCAGACAACGCCTCACGCAGGGCGGGGCGGCCGTTGTTGGGCGGATAGTGCGTGTCGCCGCGACCCAGCGCGGCGGTCACCTCGGCGCTAATCACATCGGGCGTGGAAAAATCGGGCTCGCCGAGCGCAAGCGCGATGCACCCTGGGTGCTGGGCAGCGAGCGCGTTAATCCGACGGATGCCGGAGGGCTTAAGCGTGGCAAGCGAGGTATTCATGGGCAGACGCATGGCATTCCTTTCGTAAGGGTTGCACTAGGATAGCGCGGCGGGGCGCCGTCAGACGGTGTAACCTAAACGGAAACCAACCGGAAAGGAGGCGGCATGGAGACGATCGCGCGCGGCGATGTACCAAAAACGTTGCAGACCATTGCGTATATCAGCATTCCCAATAGCGCCGATCTTGAGTTTTTGCTCTGGGACCTGCAGGATGCCATCGCGGCCTATGCCCGGCTTTCCGGCACCGCGCTCCCCCGCCCGGTCGATTTGGAGGCGGATGACGCCGGTGCAGTCGATGGCATGGTGCTCGCTGTTGATGATGCATTTGACGATGAGGCTATGATCGCTGTCGAGCAGATACTCGATCGCCTTGGAAATACAGAGACACGCGTCTATGTCGTCGTCCAGGCCCTGTCCAAAAACGCCAAGCAGACGGACGAAGTCCTCGACCGCCTATACCGGGCATGTATTCTACGTGACCTGCCATGGTGCGACGGCGTTGTCGTCTGTGCCGGCAGTGGCATTGCGGCGCTTCGCCATTCCCCACGCATGGGCCTCTTGCGCCGACCATTTTCGGAAGCGATGGACAAGCTTGTAGGCGCCGTGCGCATGGGCTGCTCTATTGAGCATGCGCAGCTGCTTGGCGGTGGCAATGCCGGTAGCGTCGATGCCGACGGCATGGTGTGCGTCAAGCCCGCGCTGCCCGCACCGATCTGGCATGCCATCATGAAACGCCTCGGCACCCGTGCCCAGTCAGATATCTAAATCACAAAGCGCCCCAGTCAACGGCCTCGCGCCAGCGCTCGACAAGGCGTTCCAGGCGCCATGTCGCATTGGCGGGACTTGTCGACGGCAGAACGATGGCCGGCAGCCCGGTGCGTTCTTGTAGATAGCGCTTGTAGAGCCGACCTGCCGTGCCGCCGTTACAGACAACGACCTCGATAGGAGCTGCGCCGGTAATACGCTCGGCATGCGCCGGCACAACGTTTTTGATGCTCGCATCGCTCGAGCCCTTGATGTCGCAGCTCTCGATCACGTCCCACAGGGCCACACCGCCGTTGAGCAGCATAGCCCGCTTGGCGGCAATCGAGGCATCGAGCGTCGCGGACTCGCCGCTCGCCAAAGAGTCTCCCTCGTTGGGCGGCACGGGCGCACCAAGGCACGCGGCCATCACGCGCCAAAAGCGGTTCTGCGGATTGCCGTAGTAGAAGGCATTGGCACGCGAGAGCACCGAGGGAAACGACCCCAACACCAAAACGCGCGAGCGCTCGTCAAACACGGGCTCAAACCCATGCTCAATATGTTGATAGCCCTCGTCGGACGCAACCATGGCCTAGGCCCTCAACAGATAGCGCACTTCGTAGGGCGCAAGTTCAAGGGAGCCTGTCAGCTCGACCGTGGGCGCATCGTCGGCAAGCAGATCGACGAAGGAGCCGCTGAGTTCGCCGGCGCCAAAGGTGTAAGGCTCGTTCACGGCGTTCACCGCCACGAGCACCGTCGCGTCGTCGCAGGTGCGCTCGAACAGCAGCTGCTTGTTCTGGATCACCACGTTGCGATAGGCACCGTAGTTGAGAGCACGGGCCGCCGCGTCGTCGGCTGCGCGCAGGTGCGTGAGCTGCTTGATGAAAGCCGTCAGCTCGTTGGGCGCAGGCTCATCGAGCGCAGGTCGCAGCGCCCAGTCGCCATCGGGGCCGCCCTTTTCGCCAGCAATTCCCCACTCGCTGCCATAGTAGACGCACGGGATGCCCGGCATGCCAAACAGCATGCCATAGGCGGGACGCAGGCAGGACTTGTCAGTGAGGATGCTCGCCAAGCGTGGCACGTCGTGGTTGTCGACAAACGACAGCAGGTGTTTGCCGCGGTAGATGCACCAGGGGTCGCCGCCAAACTGACGATGCAACGAATGGGCAATCTCGAACATGTTGACCGAGTTAAAGCTGGAGTACAGGCCCTTGTAACACTCGTAGTTGGTGCAGGAGTCGAGCATCTCGTCGTTGACGATCTGGTTGTAGTCGCCGTGGAGCGTCTCACCGATCAGCACGAAGTCGGGCTTGAGCTCACGGGTAAAGGCGTGCAGGCGACGCATGAAGTCGCGGTCGAGCATATAGGCGACGTCCAGGCGCAGACCGTCGACGCCAAAGACCTCGGCCCAGCGGCGCACGGACTCGAGCAGGTAATCGACCACGGCGGGATTTTGCAGGTTGAGTTTCACAAGCTCAAAATGGCCTTCCCAGCCCTCGTACCAAAAGCCGTCGCCATAGCAGGAGTCGCCGTCAAAGCTAATGTGGAACCAGTCCTTGTAGGGCGAGTCCCACTTGCGCTCCTGCACATCGCGGAAGGCCCAAAAGCCACGGCCCACATGGTTGAAGACCGCATCGAGTACCACGCGGATGCCGTGGGCATGCAGTGTATCGCACACGGCGGCAAAGTCGGCATCCCCACCCAGGCGACGGTCGATATGACGCAGGCTGCGCGTATCGTAGCCGTGGCTATCAGACTCGAGCGGCGGGTTGATGAGCACAGCGCCAATACCGAGTTCTTGCAGGTAGTCGGCCCATTGGGCGATTTTCACGATGGGCGCATCGGGGTTGGGCACGGCGTTGGCAGCCTGGGCGAGCTCATCCTCGGCAACGGGTGCAGCGTTTTCGCGCGGAGCCCCGCAAAAGCCCAGCGGATAGATCTGATAGAACGTCGTCTCGTATGCCCACATAACAGCCTCCCGGAAATCCTTCACGCAACGCCACCCATTGTATGCCCAGCTTGTATCCTCTCCCCCAAAATAAGTTGCGGTGGAATAGGGACTGTTTGCCGGGTTTATTGGACCCAGCAGTCCGTATTTCACCGCAACTGATGAGGAGGATGTGGCTAGGCGACGGGCTTTGCGCGGCGTATGGCTGGGAACATCACCGTGATGGCGAGGATGACGCCCACGACGGCAATCGCCCCGCCCGCGAAGCCGATCCAAGCGATACCGGGACCCGAAACCACGGCGCCGCCGATTGCGGTGCCCGTGCCAATACCGAGGTTAAACAGGCCCGAGAAGATCGACATGGCGACGGCCGACGAATCTGCCGGCGTGTGCTTGATGAGCTCGGCCTGAAACGCCACGTTAAAGGCCGTGGCGCAGCAACCCCACAGTGCGCAGACGGCAAGCACTGTCACGAGCGACGATGCGGCCGGCCCCATGAGCAGCAGAGCCACCGGCACGCCGGAAAGCGTGATAGCAAGGAACGGAAAACGGTGCCCGTCGAACAGGCGGCTGAACAGCCAGCTTCCGAGCAAACCAGAGCAGCCAAACGCCGTCAGCGTCATGGTAATGGCGCCCGTATCGACGTGCGCGACCTGCGCCAGGAAGGGCTCGATATAGCTGTAGCTTGCGTAATAGCCGGTCGCCATGAAGACCGTGACTGCGTAGAGCGCGATGAGGAGCGGGTTCTTGAGCAGCTCGGGCAGCTGTTTGACAGTAAAGCGCTCACCCGCCGGCATGGCCGGGAACACCGCTGCCTGGTAGACGACCGCGATGGCTGAGAGGCCCCCGACCACGGCAAACGTCATGCGCCAGCCCACGGCCAAGCCAATGGCGCGACCGAGAGGCAGGCCAAAGACTGTCTCTTATACACATC
>CABSNX010000107.1 GCA_902479205.1 uncultured Collinsella sp.
CCGTGATAGACGCGCATGAGGTCGTCGTTCTCGTACTGGATCGAGGAGCTGGCGACAGAAGTCTTGGCGCAGAACTTCTTGAAGTTCTCGGGCAGACGGGTCGACCACAGAACGGTCATGTTGGGCTCGGGGCTGGTACCCATGTTCTCGAGCGTGTGCAGGTAGCGGTAGCTCATCTTGGTAACGAGCGTACGGCCGTCAACACCCATGCCGCCGATGGACTCGGTGACCCACTGCGGGTCGCCGGTGAACAGGGCCTGGTACTCGGGAGTACGGGCGAACTTGACCATGCGGAGCTTCATGATGAAGTGATCCACGAACTCCTGGATCTGCTCCTCGGTGAAGGTACCGTTGGCAAGGTCGCGCTCAGCGTAGATGTCGATGAACGTAGAGGTACGGCCGATGGACATAGCGGCGCCGTTCTGCTCCTTGACGGCAGCAAGGTAGGCGAAGTACATCCACTGGATGGCCTCCTGCGTGTTGGTAGCAGGGTTGGAAATGTCGAAACCATAGGTCTCGGCCATCATCTTGAGCTCGCCGAGGGCGCGGATCTGCTCCTGCAGCTCCTCACGATCGCGGATGTTGTCGGCGGTCATGACCGTCGGGGTGGAAGCCTTCTGGGCCTCCTTGTCCTTAATCAGGTAGTCGACACCGTACAGGGCGACACGACGGTAGTCGCCGATGATGCGGCCGCGGCCATAGCCATCGGGCAGACCGGTGATGATGTGAGCCGAGCGGCAAGCACGCATCTCGGGGGTGTAAACATCGAAGACGCCGGCGTTGTGGGTCTTGCGCTCGAAGGTGTAGCGCTCGACAACGTTCTCGTCGACCTTGTAGCCGTGCTGGCTGGCGGCCTGGCAAGCGATGCGGATACCGCCGTTGACGTGCAGAGCGCGCTTGAGCGGCTTGTCGGTCTGGAGGCCGACGATGGTCTCCTTCTCGCGGTGGGCGTTATCGATGTAGCCAGCGGGGTGGCTCACGATACCCGTGACGGTCTTGGTGTCCATATCGAGGACACCACCCTGCTCGCGCTCCTTAAGCAGCAGGTCGAGAACCTCGCCCCACAGCTCCTTGGTACGCTCGGTCGGACCTACGAGGAACGACTCGTCGCCCTCGTAAGGGGTGTAGTTCTTCTGGATGAAGTCTCGGACGTCAACCTCTCCCGTCCAAATGCCTTCCTTGAAGCCTTCCCATGCCTCCTGCATTGTGTAACCACGCTCCTAGTTACGTGTAATGCGGCGCTCTCTCACACCGCTGCTTATTGAATTCTTGAATTTTCGGCTTGCACTACCGGCTTCTTCCGTTCTTCACCACATGTTGGTGCAGGGAAAAACGTTTGTCCACCTTGGAACTGCAACCCAAAACCCAAGATTTCACCCGTTTGAGAAGGATAACATAGCGACCCTCTCCATCTGGGCTGTTATATGTTTCTTTTTTTATATCATAAGGGCGTTTTTTACAAACCAGCAGGAAATGCGAGTGTGAACAACTACCGTTCACCGATTTGTTTAGTTTTTTCCTTGCCTTTGTACGACGTTCACTCTAGCTGTTATGCCAGCTTTAGCAGGGTAAAGTGTCCCAGAGACCCTACAGAAACTGCAGGGCGGCCACGGGATTTCCCCCGGGGCCGCCCTGTGGCGTAGCAAGTTCTTTAGCTTTGATTGCCTCTTGGCATTAGGCGGCTGAGGCGGCCTTGTCGGTCGCTGCCTTGCTGTTGCTCTGCTGGCCCTCAAAATGCTTGTGGCACCAGCTGGTAACGAGCGGGGTCAAAATGGCCGTCACGATAGCGCACGCTGCAACCTGCGCCGTAGCCGTCGCGAGCACGGCACCACCGTACATGGCCTCGTTGACGCTTGCCATGGCGGCAGGCGTGGCCACATTGGCTCCGGCGCAGCTCGAAATGGCCGCACCTGCGACACCCGTACCGCCCGTGAGCTTATCAACCGCGATGACGGGAATTGCAAAGACCACCGAGCAGATCACGCCGAGCAGGATGCCGGGAAGACCACCGTTGATAAGCTGACCAAAAGTCATGGTCGAGCCCATGGCAAAGAAGACGAGCACGATGATGGCGGAAAGTGCCGGAGCCATCATCTTTTTAAAGCTGGGGAAGAGGTTGCCCAGGATAATGCCAACGACGATCGGCAGGATGGCGCCCACGAGCGACCAACCGATCGGAGCCTGACCGGCAGCGCCGAGCACGATCATCGTGACCGGAGGGCCGACAACCAGCGTAGTGATGGCGACGGCGCCACGCTCGGCCTCGTTACCCATGGTGCCCATCAGTCCAGCGTACATAGCGTTGTTGGCGCCGGTGCAAGCCGCCAGCATCACCATGGCAGAGATGCCAAACAGGTTGTCGTTGAACACATAAAGGATGAGCAGCGACACGGCAACGACCACGATCTGCTTGACGGCGATGATGATGGCGCCGCGGGCAGCGGCGGCAGGAGCGCTCTTAAACGAAATCGTCGTACCGACGATCAGCAGGAAAGCGCCCACGAGCGGGCCGGCGCCCTGTTGGGTCATGCCAAGCGTAAAGCTGCCGAGCGTTTTGAACAGGTCGGGGAATAGCGTGTTGAGCAGGCAGCCCAGCAAAAGCGGCACCAAGATATTGGCGCCCGGGATGGAGGACATCTTAAAGAACGGCTCCTTTGCCGCCGGCGCCTCCACCGCAGTCGATTCACTCATATATATATCTCCTTTGGATGCATGCGAATCGTAGCCGCACGCGCCTATGTCAGAAAGAAGGCGACAACCCCGAGTCGCCAGGGTCGCCGCCAAACGATCACCGCGGGGTATTACCCGTCCAGGACGATGCCGCCGTCGCAGTCACCGATCTCGCCGTTCACGAAGCTGGCGAGGTCGGAAGCGAAGAACAGCACCATCTGCGCAGGCTCGCTGGCCTGGGCGGCGCGGCCCAGAGGGATACCGTTGATGATGCGCTGAGAGTTCTCGTCAGAGAGGATCGAGGTCATATCGGTCAACGTGAGCGACGGGCACACAGCGTTGCAGCGGACGCCGAACTTACCGCCCTCCTTGGCGACCGCCTTGGTAAGGCCATTGACACCGGCCTTGGAGCTCGCGTAGGCCGCGGTGCCGAGCAGGCCGCCGCCGATCTTGCCAGCAACAGAGCTTACGTTGACGATAGTGCCGGCATGGGCCGCCTTAAAGTGCGGGTACACTGCGTTCATCATAGTGAAGGTACCGTTGAGGTTGATGTCGATGGTGCGACGCCACTCGGTGTCATCGATCTCGTCAAACTTCTTGGTGCTGATGACGCCAGCGCAGTTGATCAGGATGTTGGTTTGCGGCAGGTCCGTAAAAATCTGCTCGACGGTCTCGCGCGCCTTGGGCGCATCGGCGACATCGAGCTGATAGAACTTGTTGCCCTCGCCAAGCTCGGCCACAGCGGCCTCGCCCTTGGCAGCGTTCCTTGCGATGAGCGCGACATGTCCGCCGCCCGCGACGATGCCCTTGGCGATCTCGAGGCCAATGCCCTGAGTGCCGCCCGTGACAATCGCGGTCTTGCCCGTGAAGTCAAATGCCATGACTCCATTCCCCCTTATATAAGGTGTCTCCTTGCGGGAAGTTGGAGCATCGCACGTGGCGATTATATGAGTCCCAGTCGTCATGGTGGTGACAACCCCTCGCCTAACCGCGTGCATAATAGTTCTTTGAAACGTTTCAGCAATTGAATGATTTTAAGTCTTAATGCACTCTTAATATTGCCTAGCGGCCAAGTAGATTTTTGGGACATGCCTAGAAATCCACCGAATGGGATGGTTGAGCGGGGGTATCATCTTTTACCGAAAATAGTTTCTAGTGTTAGGGGTTTTCGGTGGAAGATACCGATTTCCGTGAACTTGGGCGTCAGCTCCTTTCCGAGTTCGGCAGCATGCATCAGCGCATTTCGCGTTTTGCGGACAAAGCCCTCGGCGGCGAGATGGCCGTCATGCGCGCCCTCATACTCGCCGGCGGTTCGCTCACGCCGAGCGAACTCGCTGATCGTGCCTGGGTCTCGAGTGCCCGCATCGCCAATATCCTACGCGCTCTCGAAGCCAAGGGCTGGGTCGAGCGCGAGCACTCAAAGACTGACCGTCGTCGCGTACACGTCATAGTGACCGACAAGGGATTCCAGGATCTCGAAATCAAACGTCGGGAATTCGAGGACCGCACCGCGGCTTTCCTCGAGCAGCTCGGCGAAACAGATACCCAAGAGATGGTGCGTCTTCTTAGACGTGCCAACGAAATTATCGACCGCAATCAAGAAAGGAGAGATGCCGAGTGAGGATTCTCAAGCTCTTTAAAAAGCATGTCCTGGCACTGTTCGCAGCTATCGTGCTTATCGTAATCAGCTGCAACGCCGATCTGGCGCTGCCTACCTATATGAGCGACATCGTCGACGTGGGTGTGCAGCAAGGCGGCATCGCCTCGCCCGTGCCCGACACCATTCGCGCCGAATCGCTCGACGACCTCGAACTCTTTATGAGCGCCAAGGACGCCAAGACGGTAGAAGCTGCGTTTGGCAAGGCAGACAAAAACGGGATTCGCACGTACAAGGGAACCGAGGATGAGCGCGCCGACGGCAGCAAGCTCGCCGATATCATGAGTCTGCCCGAGACCGTCGTCCTTTCGCTCAACCAGGGTATTGACGCCAACTCCATGGGTGACATGATGGGCACGTCCAGTGAGAAAGACAACAGCGGCGCCCAGGCCATACCCACGCCCGAGCAGATGGCGGCGATGACGCCCGAGCAACTCGCCGAGATGCAGCAGAAGGCCGCAGCGGCGCAGAACATGCAAAAGCAGATTGATGCCGACGGCGGCAAGATCACCATGAAGAGTCTGCGCCTAGGTGTCAAGGGCGGTCTGGTAGACCAAAGCAAGCTCGTCGAGGGCGCCAACCAAATGGCGGACAAAATGGGCTCCATGTCGGGCTCCATCGTCACCCAGCGCGCCGTGAGCTATGTACAGGATGAGTACAAGGCGCAAGGCATCGACCCCGCCGACGTACAGAACGCCTACCTGAGCCGCATGGCAACCACGATGTTTGGTCTGTGCCTGGTGTCGCTCGTCGCCACCATCCTGACCGGTGCCGTAGCTTCGCGCACCGCCTGTTCCATCGCACGCGACCTGCGCCGCGAGACCTTCAACAAGGTTATGCACTTCTCGCCGGCCGAGGTGGGCAAGTTTAGCCAGGCCTCGCTCATCACCCGCTGCACCAACGACATTCAGCAGATCCAGATGGCCGCAACCCTGTTTATCCGCATGTGTCTGATGGCCCCCGTCATGGGCATCGTCGCCGTCATGCGCGTCCTGGCCAACCATACCGGCCTGGAGTGGACCATCGCCGTTGCCATCATCGCGGTCTCGGCCGTCGTCGGCGTGCTTATGGGCCTCACCATGCCCAAGTTCAAAAAGATGCAAAGCTTTGTTGACCGCGTGAACCTTACCGCCCGCGAGCTGCTCGACGGCCTTATGCCCATCCGCTCGTTCAACCGCGAGGAGCATGAGCTCGAGCGTTTCGACAAGGCATCACTCGACCTGATGACCACGCAGCTCTACACCAACCGCGCCATGAGCTTTATGATGCCGCTCATGATGCTCGTCATGAACTGCATCACCGTGCTTATCGTCTGGTTTGGCGCGCAGGGCGTGTCCGACGGCGTGATGCAGGTCGGCAACATGATGGCGTTTATCTCCTACACCATGCAGATCGTCATGGCGTTTATGATCCTCACCATGGTTTCGGTCATCCTGCCCCGTGCCGAAGTCGCAGCCGAGCGCGTGGAAGAGGTCATCACTTGCCCCACGAGCATCAACGACCCTGCCTCGCCCAAACTGCCCGCGGCCAATGCGCCGCGCGGTGAGCTCACCTTCCGCGACGTGAGCTTCCAGTATCCCGATGCCCGTGCCGATGTCATCAGCGGCGTGAACTTCACCACGCATGCTGGTCAGATGCTCGGCATCATTGGCTCCACGGGCTCGGGCAAATCCACGCTCGTACAGTTGATTCCGCGCCTGTACGACGTCACGGGCGGCAGCATTTCGCTCGACGGCATCGACGTGCGCGATATGACCCTTTCCGAGCTGCGCCGCCGCATTGGTTACATTCCGCAGCAGGGACGTCTGTTCTCGGGCACCGTCGAGAGCAACCTCAAGTTTGCCGGCGACATGGTAAGCGATGATGACATGCGCCAAGCCGCGCGCATCGCACAGGCCGAGGACTTTATCGCCGAGCGCGAGGGCGGTTACGACTCCCCCATCAGCCAGGGTGGCTCCAATGTTTCGGGCGGTCAGCGCCAGCGTCTGGCCATCGCCCGCGCCCTAGCCAAGAAGCCCGAGGTCGTGGTGTTCGATGATTCGTTTAGCGCGCTCGACTACAAGACCGACGCGCGTCTGCGTGAAGAGCTCGCCAAAAACGTCACCGACGCCGCGCTCGTGGTCGTGGCGCAGCGTATCGCGACCATCATGCACGCCGACCAGATCATCGTGCTCGACGACGGCCACGTGGTAGGCACCGGCACGCACGAGGAGCTGCTGCGCAGCTGCCCGGCGTACCTGGAAATCGCACAGTCGCAGCTTTCCGCCGAGGAGCTGGGGCTTACCCAAGAAGAAATTGCAGCCGTTATGGAAGGAGGCGAGCGCTAATGGCAGACGAGACCAAGACCCAAATTCCCAAACCCACCCGCCAGCGTGGTCCCATGGGCCGCATGGGCGGCATGCGTCGCGGCGAAAAGGCCAAGGACTTTAAGGGCACCATGAGGCAGCTGCTCGGCTATATCGGCCAGCACAAGATTGCCGTGTTTGCCGCCGTCGCCTTTGCCGTGTGCTCGGTCATCTTTAACATTGTGGGACCCAAGGTGCTCGGCCAGGTTACGACCAAGCTGCTGTCTC
>CABSNX010000108.1 GCA_902479205.1 uncultured Collinsella sp.
GTGTATAAGAGACAGAGACGATGCTGTAGCACACGAGCAGCTGGTAGCGGCGGAATCGCCCCGTGCCGAGCGCAAGCACCGGCGTGGCGATGGCGTAGACCAGCGCGAACACGCTAATAAGTTGGCCTGCGGTGGCAAGCGATACGCCGAGTTCCGTCGCCAAGTCACTTTCGATGCCGATGACCACGAACTCGGAGCAGCCGAGCGAGAATCCCAACAGCACGAGCAGCGCCAGGCAGAGCTTGGTGCGCGTGGGGGAGAGCGCGGCGGCGGTTGACTTACTTTTAGGCGTGGTCGCGGCGATCAAGGCTTTCACTCCAATGTCGCATGAATAAGCGGGATTCAATCCCTGCAACTCTAACAGAATGTGACAAAGGGGCAGCTCCTTTGTCACATGGAGGGCTTGCCTGTATAGCCGCAATACAGGCGAAGATGGTCTCAGGTACATCGCGGGCGGCAGGAGATCCCATGGGTATGCACACGACAAAGGTTGCAGTGGGCGAGGGCAAGTTTGCGCTCGAGGCCCAGCTGACGGTGACGCCGCGAGGCATGGCGGTGTACGCCTGCTCGCCGGAGTTTGCGCACCTGGGCGCCACGGCGCAGGCCATTCCGCGCCCCGAGCCCGGCCGTACGGCAACGGTGAGCATCCTGGCCGTTCCGTGCCATCGAGACGAGATCCCGGCGCACGATATCGCGGCGGCGCTGGCCACGCGCTTTGGCGTGCCGGTAGTTGCAAGCACGGGTTTTCATGTTGAACAAGCGAGCGGTGACGACCTGCAGCGCGTGTTCGACACCACCAAGGAGCTCATCGCCGCGCTCGAGGAAGCCGCAGCCCGCATTCTGCGCGCCGGCTGGGATGAGGGCGGTGCGGGCGCCGAGGTCGTGGCGGTCGATGCTGCGACCGGCGAGGCGCTTGGCCCCGTCGACCGCATCGAGGCCCATGCTGGTGAGGGCATCCTGCATCAGGCATTTCTGACGCTTTTGGTCGAGGGCCGGGGCGAAGACGCGCGCCTGCTGCTCTGTCGCCGCAGTCCGCTCAAGCGCCTGTGGGGCGGGGTGCTGGCCGATAGCTGCGCCGGCCATCCGCTCCCCGGGGAAGACGTCGCGGCCGCCACGGCGCGCCGCATCAACGAAGAGCTCGGCATTACGCGCGAGCCCGATCAGCTCAAGCACCTCGGACACGTGGTGTACAGCGAGGACCACGGCGACGGTCGCTGCGAGTGCGAATGGTGCGAGGTCTACCTTGCCCATGTTGAGCCGGGCGAGCTGCATATCAACCAAGAGGAGATCTCGGAAGTGCGTCGCGTGGCTCCGTCCGAGCTCAAAGGCTACCTGCAGGGTCACCCCGAGCAGCTGGCCCCCTGGCTCCGCGAGGCCCTCGGCGACCCATTCATCCGCACGGCCCTCGCTATGTAAAAAAGACAGTCCCTTTGCCACATCCAAACCGTCACAACATTCGGCGAAAATCTCGAAAACGAGGAAAAGCGTCGAATGTTGTGACGGTTTTTGTCTAGGGAATCGCTTCTCATCCAAAAAATCCGCTTGACTGTATTGCCGCAACACAGCGCAACGTAAGGGGTGTCCGATAACGGGCGCCCCTTTTTAAGCGGCAACATGGCTGCGAATTCGGAGCGCCCCCAACAAGAAAGGTGGGGAGATGGAAGCGGAAAAGAAGGCGTTTAAGATCACCAAGCGCGAAATTGGCTTTGTGCTGGGTATCGTTGTCTTTTTGCTGGTGAAGTTTCTTCCTTTGGCGGAGCTGAGCTCGACGGTCGAGCTCACGGTCGGCGGTCAGACCTGTCTGGCACTGACGCTCGCCACGGTGGTGTTCTGGGCATGCGGCGTGGCACAGCCGGGCTTTGTGGGCCTGCTCTACTGCGCACTGCTCGTCCTGTTCAAGGTGTGCGTGGACGACACGGGCGCCGCGAGCATCTCGGCGACGGTCGCCTCCACGTTTAGCTCGTGGACCAAGGCCACCATGTGGCTCGTCATCGGCGCCTACCTCATCGCCAGCGCGGTCAAGGAGTCGGGCCTGGGCGAGCGCATCGCCTACGCGTTCATGCTCAAGTTCGTGCGCGACGCCAAGTCGCTCATCATCTCGATCTTCGCGCTCACCTTTGTGCTGTCGCTGCTGATCCCGCATCCGTTCCCCCGCGCCTTCCTCATCCTCGCCGTCGTCTCGGTCATCGCCGAGTCCGCCGGCTACGGTGACGACGACAAGGGCAAGCTCGGCTTCCTCGTGTTTGCCGCTGCCGCCCCGGGTTCCATGTTCTTCCTGACGGGCGACTCCACGCTTAACCCGCTCGTTGCGCAGTACAGTGCCGAGGCCGGCGGCATGAGCCCGTCCTTCGTCGACTGGTTCCTGTACATGAGCGTGCCTATGCTGGTTGCGCTGCTGTGCACCCTGTTCCTGGGCCTTTTCCTCTTTAAGCCCAGCAAGGAGCTCGTCTACGATCGCGAGCAGATCGTGGCCAAGCAGGCCGCGCTCGGCAAGCTCTCCGTCAAGGAGATCCGCACCATCGTGTGGCTTGTCATCGCCATCGCGCTGTGGCTCACCGTCTCGGGCGACTATATCGGCTGGGTCACCCTGGCCATTGGCGTTGCTCTCGCCATGCCCATCATCGGCGAAGTCCTCACTCCCGCCAGCTGGAACGCTGTCGACATCAAGTCCCTCATGTTCCTGACGGCCGCCATGGCCGTGGGCTCCGTGGGCGGTGCCACCGGCATGAACGCCTGGATCGCCGACGTCGTGCTCCCCAGCTCCGTGCCTGAGAACATCTTCCTGTTCGCCCTGCTCGTCGCCGCGCTTTCCATGATCATCCACATGTTCATGGGCTCGGTCATGGCCGTGCTCGGCGTGTGCGTGCCGGCATTTATCAGCTTTGCCGCCGGCTCCAGCGTGAGCCCACTCGCCGTGGCGCTCATCGTCTTCACGTCCATCAACATCCACTACATCCTGCCGTTCCATAACCTGCCGATTCTTATCGGCGAAGGCAAGGACGCCGGCGGCTACACCTCCAAAGAGGCTATGCGCATGGGCATCCCCCTCACCGCGGTCGTCTTTGTCGTCGTGCTGGTCGAGGCCGCCTGGTTCCACCTCTTTGGCCTGATGTAAGCGGTCGAGCGCCCCGGCTGTAAGCAGCCAAGCGCTTGAACTTCGAGTGGTCGAGCGCTCCATTTGTGAGCGCCGCGGCCCCATTACGTTACCCCGTCCGGCGGCACCCCGTCGCCGGACACTCTCCCGAAAGGAGTACGCCATGTCCACTACCGATGCTTCCCAGATCCACGACCTGCGTTCCGCGCTCGACTTTTTGCGTGAGATGCCGGGCCAGCTGCTCGAGACCGACACCCAGGTCGATCCCGATGCCGAGGTCTCGGGCGTCTACCGTCACGTCGGTGCTGGCGGCACCGTCATGCGCCCGACCAAAGAGGGTCCGGCGATGGTCTTCAACAACGTCAAGGGCTTTGACGACGCCAAGGTCTGCATCGGTATGCTTGCCAGCCGCAAGCGCGTTGCCGCCCTGCTCGACCTGGACGAGGAGCACCTGGGCCTCGAGATCGGCAAGCGCTTCGAGAACCTGATCGCCCCCGAGCAGATCGCCGAGGGCAAGCACGTCGACTGCCAGGAGGTCGTGTACAAGGCGACCGACGAGGGCTTTGACCTGCGCAAGATCGTTCCCGCTCCCACCAACACGCCCGTTGACGGCGGCCCCTACATCACCATGGGCCTCGCCTATGGCACGAGCCCCGATGGCACCCAGTCCGACGTAACCATCCACCGCTTCTCCTGCGTCGACAAGGACAAGCTCGCCATGTGGATCACCCCGGGCAGCCGTCACCTGGGTGCGTTCTTTGACGAGTACTGCCAGCGCGGCGAGGATATGCCCATCTCCATCTCCATCGGCCTGGACCCCGCCGTGTACATGTGCTGCGGCTTCGAGGCTCCCACCACGCCGCTCGGCTTCAACGAGCTGCAGATCGCCGGCGCCCTGCGCGGCCGCGCCGTCGAGCTTGCCGACTGCGTCACCGTTCCGCAGAAGTGCATTGCCAATGCCGAGTACGTGCTCGAGGGCTACCTCATGCACGACGAGACCATCAACGAGGATGTCAACGGCCACGGCTACGCCATGCCCGAGTTCCCCGGCTACACCGGTGGCGCCAAGGTCTGCCCGGTGATCAAGATCACCGCCGTCACCACGCGCGTCAACCCCATTATGGAGAGCTGCATCGGCCCTTCGCACGAGCACGTGTCCATGGCCGGTATCCCCACCGAGGCCTCCATCTACAAGATGGTCGAGACCGCTATCCCGGGCCGCCTGCTCAACGTTCACGCCGCTCCCTGCGGTGGCGGCAAGTTCGTTGCCATCATGCAGTTCAAGAAGTCGAGCAAAAATGACGAGGGCCGTCAGCGCAACGCCGCCATGCTCGCCTTCTCGGCGTTCTCCGAGCTCAAGCACGTCATCCTTGTCGACGAGGATGTCGACATCTTCGATATGAGCGACGTGATGTGGGCCATGACCACGCGCTTCCAGGCCGACGTGGACCTCATCACCATCCCCGGTTGCCACTGCCACGTGCTCGATCCGTCCAACGACCCCGCGTTCGATCCTTCGATCCGCGAGCACGGTATCGCCTGCAAGGCCATCTTCGACTGCACGGTTCCGTTTAACCTCAAGAAGAACTTCATCCGCTCGCAGTTCATGGAGATCGACAAGGACAAGTGGGCCGCCGAGCTCGCCTTCTAGTAAGTAGCCCTACCAAGTAGTTAAGGAGTTGTCATGCCTGAGTCTTCTGTTCGTCCCCGTCGCATTGTCGTTGGCGTGTCTGGCGCCAGCGGTGCGGCACTGGGCCTTGAATGCCTCAAATGCCTGCGCCAGGCCGGCGCTGAGTCGGCGCTTGTCGTCACGCGCGGGGGAGAGATCACCATCGAGCAGGAGCTCGGCATGACGCTCGACGAGTTTGCGTGCTATGCCGATGTGGTCTACGACAACAAGAACATTGGCGCTGCCATCGCAAGCGGCACCTATCCGGTCGACGGCATGATCGTGGCTCCCTGCTCCATGAAGACGCTCGCCGGCATCGCGAGCGGCTACAGCGAAAACCTGTTGCTGCGTGCGGCCGATGTGCAGATGAAAGAGCAGCGCCGCCTGGTGCTTATGGTGCGCGAGACGCCCTTCAGTGCGATCCATGTCGACAACATGGCACGCCTGGCGCGCGTGCCGGGTGTCATGCTCATGCCGCCCATGCTCACGTTTTACAACGGCCCCGCCACGCTCGATGAGGCGGTGCATCACATCGCCGCCAAGGCACTCGAGGCCGTCGGCGTGTCGTGCGCCAACTATAAGCGCTGGTCATAGGCATCTTTAGGGTAGGATACGAGTAGTGTTTGAGCCCGCTGCCCCTGTGGGCGGCGGGCTTTTCGTGTCAAAGGGTGTGTCGGGAGGACCTATGCAGACGGGTATGTATGCGATTAGCGAGATGGCGAGCTTGTTTAACGTTTCGCGCCAAACGCTCATCTACTACGACAAGATCGGTCTGTTTAAACCCGCCGTGGTTAACGAAAAAGGCTACCGTTTCTATTCGCCCACGCAGATCCCGCTCATGCGTCTGATCTGCATGCTGCGCGACTTGGGACTGGAACTCGATGAGATCGATCGCCTGACCTCGACGTTCGACATTGGAGAGATGACCGATCACCTGCGCTCGCGGGTGCAGGCGCTCGACGAGCAGATTGCCGGGCTCAAAGCCGAGCGCGCGAGCGTGCAGGAGCGGCTGAGTTTTTACGACGAGGCGGTCTATTGGCGCGAGCGCGAGGGCAAACCGGAGCTCAAGCAATTCGAGCGCCGCTACGTGGTCTTTGAGGAGTTCCCGAGCGATATCGAGCGTGGCCGCTCGATGCTGCACCCCACGCTCATGCGGGCGATTCTGCGCATGCGTGCGCTCACGGGCACACGCCCCATGCGCGGTTGGGGCGCCATGCTGCGTCGCGAGGCGCTGCATTCCGACGACCCCATCGCCGGTGCCGGTTCCTTTGCCGTGTTGCCGCGTGGTGCCGAGGAAATACTGCCGAGCGATTCTGCCGAGCTGGCGGAGATTGGCGTCGAGGTGCTGCCCGAGGGCACGTACCTGTGCATGAGTCGCTGGGGCATGCCGTACGAGCCCGAGGGTATCCGCGCCATCGTGGCCTGCATGGACAGGCACGCGCTCCAGCCCATCGGCAATGCTTTCGATTTTTGCTACCTGGACACCACGAGCTACGACGAGTCTCACCAAGAGGACTTCTGCTGTATCCAAATCCCCGTCGCCCTCAAATAACTTGCGGTGAAATAGTCCCTAAATAGCTCGCGTGGGCGTGCAAACAGGAACTATTCCACCGCAACTTCGATGCGACAAAGGAGCAGTCCCTTTATCGCATTCCGTGCGAGCTCCAGCGCCGTCTGCGGGTATAAGACTAGCAAGTGTTTATTTGCGAGGCCTAAGGGGCGCCCCGTATGGATATCGATAACTTTGAATGGTGGTATAGCGAGGGCGAGGCTCCGGACGAGGAGTGGGACGAGCCCGCGTCGCGTGACGTGTCGAGCGACGAGGACGAGACCGGCAACGATGCCGCTGTCGAGCCTGACGCCGCCTCCGACTCCGCCGAACCCCTAACCTTTGAACAGGCCTGGGCCCAGGCCGAGGCCGATGAGGCTAAGGCCGATGCCACGGCCACGCTGGGTGAGCCGGCCGACATGTCCATCTCGCCGGCGAAGACCCCACAACCGCGCCATAACATCGACCCCGGCAGCACGGCATCCTTCAGCATACTCGACGTGCCCGCGCAGGGTGCCCGGGCTGTCTCTTATACACATCTCCGAGCCCACGAGACCGATCAGTATC
>CABSNX010000109.1 GCA_902479205.1 uncultured Collinsella sp.
ACGAGTGGAGCCATCAGCTGCTGCATGCGACCGAGAATTTTGACATGGAGCGCATTGGCGCCAAGCTCGAAGCTGCCATGACCGCACTGCACGAGGCGCATGACGCGCTCGAGGGCTACGAGGAAGCCATCGAGGCTGACCACAACTCCGTCGGCTCCGTAAAGCTGGTGTAGGGTGTCCGAACACGAACACGAGCACGGCTGCGGGCACGAGCATTCGCACGGGCCGACCGGCGACGCGGGCTGCCGTTGCAGCGGCTCCGCCTCCGAGCTGGTCCGTTTTTCGGTCACCGCGCCCGACGACCTGCTGCGCCGCTTTGACGAGCAGATCGCACGCCGCGGTGACGTAGCCAACCGCTCCGAGGCCGTGCGCGACCTGATTCGCGCCTCGATTGCCAAGGAGCAGATGCGAACGCCCGACGAGCAGGTCATCGGGTCGCTCACCATGATTTACGACCATCACACCGGCGACCTGACGCGCCGCCTGGACGAGGTGCAACACGACTACACCGACGAGATCGTATCGACCATGCACGTGCATCTGGATCACCACAACTGTTTGGAGATTCTGGCACTTAAGGGTCGCGGCGAGCGTGTCTACGAGCTGGCTGACCGTCTGCTGGGCCTGCGCGGCGTTAAACACGGCGAGCTCACCTGCGCCGCCACCGAGCAGAGCCTGGGGCTGTAACAGCACACATTTCAACGAAGGAGGGTCGCATGCGACATGCGCATATCCATGTAACGGGCATTGTGCAGGGTGTCGGCATGCGACCGTTTGTGTATCGCGAGGCCATGGCGCACGGCATTTGCGGCTGGGTGCTTAACGCGGGCGATGGCGTGCATATCGAGGCGCACGCTCCTGGCGAAGCACTCGACGAATTTGTCGACGCGCTTTCCGAGCATGCGCCTGCGGCGTCTCGCGTGGAGCATGTCGAGGTTATGGACCTGGCACCCGGCGACTGGAACGCCGCCAACGAGCAGGGTTTTCGCATTGTGGCGTCGCAGGATCAAACCGCCCACACGACGCTCATCTCGCCCGACATCGCTACGTGCGATGACTGCCTGTGCGAGCTATTCGACCCCGCCGACCGACGCTTTCACTACCCCTTTATCAACTGCACCAACTGTGGACCGCGCTTTACCATCATCCGCTCGCTGCCCTATGACCGAGCGGCTACCTCGATGGATCGCTTTCCCATGTGCCCCACCTGCGCCTCAGAGTATGCCGACCCGCTCGATCGGCGGTTTCACGCGCAGCCCGATGCCTGCTTTGATTGCGGACCGCATATTACGTGGCGCGAGGCCAGCGATGCCATCATCGAACGCTGCGTCGAGCTGCTGGCTGGCGGCGGCATCGTCGCCATCAAGGGTCTGGGCGGATTCCACCTGGCCTGCGATGCCACCAACGAACAGGCGGTGTGCGAGTTGCGCCGTCGCAAGCGTCGCAGCAATAAGCCGCTCGCCGTTATGGTGTGCGGCCTTGCCGACGCCGAGCGCCTGTGTCATATCGATGGCATTGAGCGCAACCTGCTGGCCGGTAGCGTTCGTCCCATTGTGCTGTTGCGCCGCCGCGCAGCCGGCAACGACGCCCACAGCTCCCCCAACGCCCTCGAACTCGCGCCATCCGTCGCGCACGACTTGCCCGAGCTTGGCGTCATGCTCCCCTACACCCCGCTTCAACATTTGCTGCTCGCCGCAGCCGCGGCGCACGGCATGAGCGCACTCGTCATGACCAGCGGAAACCTGAGCAAAGAGCCCATCGAGACCGACGATGCCCTTGCATGGGAGCACCTTGTTGCCGCCGGCATCGCCGATGCGCTGCTCGGTAACGACCGCGCGATTCTGTCGCGCTACGACGACTCCGTGGTACGCGTAGTCGACGGGGTCGTCATGCCCGTGCGCCGCGCACGCGGATATGCGCCGCAGCCGCTGTCGTTGCCGGCGCTCGACAACGCCACGCCCTGTGTGCTCGCCTGCGGGCCGCAGCAAAAAGCCACGATCGCACTCACGCGCGAGGACACCGACGGCCATGCGGCCTGTTTTGTGTCGCAGCATATCGGCGATGTCGAAAACGGCGCGACTTTCGATGCTTGGAGCGCCGCACGCACGCGTCTGGAAAACCTCTTTGACCTGGCGCCTGCCGCCCTGGCATGCGACATACATCCCAGCTATCTGTCGAGCCAATGGGCGCGCGAGCAGGCACGGGAGCACAATCTGCCGCTTATCGAAGTCCAGCACCATCATGCGCACATCGCGAGCGTCATGGCAGAGGCGATTGCCGCAGGCCGGCTTGCGCCCGATGCACGCGTCCTCGGCATCGCCTTCGACGGCACGGGCGCCGGCACCGATGGCACCATATGGGGTGGTGAGTTTCTTGTCGCCCATCTCGCCGATTTTGAGCGCGTCGCGCATCTGCGCACCTGGGCGCTTCCCGGTGGCGCCGCATCCGTACACGATGCCCGCCGCAACGCCTTTGCCCTGCTCAGCGAGCTCGACCTGCTCGAGCACCCGGGAGCCATGGGGCTCTTGAACAGCCTTGACGAGCAAACGCGCAGCATAACGGCAACGATGATCGAGCGCGGCATCAACAGTCCGCGCACCAGCAGTATGGGTCGCCTGTTTGATGCCGCAGCCGCGATTTTGGGCATTTGCGGCCAGGCAACCTACGAGGGCGAACCCGCCATCGAGCTCGAAGCCGCCGCTTGGCGTGCACTGGACGGCAAAATCGCCCGTTTTCCCGACGACAACGTCGGCTATTCCACATCTGGCCCATCGTGGCTGGACGGCCCCGATGTGCTGGACCAGAAAGCACTCTTTGAGGCACTTTTGGAGGGAATTGAAGCCGGAGCGCCCGCCGACAGGCTCGCACTCGACTTCCATGTCGCCGTCGCGCGCTCCTCGGCGCGCATCGCCACCGAAATCTGCGCGCGCGAGGGCATTGGCACCGTCGCGCTCTCGGGCGGCGTGTTCATGAACCGACTTCTGCTCCAGCTCCTCACCCGCGAGCTCAAATACGCGGGCCTTGCTGTCTTGGTCCCCCACACCGTACCCGTCAATGACGGCTGCATCGCCTACGGTCAGGCGGCGGTCGCAAGCGCTCGTCTTGCGCAGATTGCATCGCAGTAGCTCGCCCTCACACGCCGCTGTGCCCAGCCGTCTCACAGGCGTAACGCGTTTGCCCGCAAACCCCGCGAGCGCTACCATCAACTGATGGATTATTGAGCGCCTATCCAGCGCAAAGCGTCTAAAAGGGGAACAATATGTGCCTTGCCGTTCCCGGTAAAGTAGTCAAACGCGACGACGACCTCAAGGCCACCGTCGACATGATGGGCATCGAGCGCCCCGTGTCGCTACGACTCGTGCCGGCGGCGCAGGTTGGCGACTATATTCTCGTACACGCCGGCTTTGGCATCCAGATTGTCGACGAGCAGGAAGCGCAGGAGACGCTCGAGCTCGTTAATGCCATGACCGAGCTGATCGAAGAAGACCAACTGGTCAGCAACCCGGCCGAGGCATACTAGTGGCGGCCGGACAGCCGGCGCGCTCCGGTATCGACTTTTCGGCATTTCGCGATTCCAAGCTGGCCCGCGAGCTCATCGAACGCATCCATGAACTCGTCGGCGACCGCACCATCAACCTTATGGAAGTCTGCGGCACGCACACCGTGAGCATCGGCCGCTATGGCTTTCGCTCCATTATGCCAGCCGGGCTCAAGCTGCTGAGTGGCCCGGGGTGCCCCGTCTGCGTAACCGCCAACCGCGACATCGACCACGCGATCGCGCTCGCCAACATAGACGGCGCCATCATCACCACCTTTGGCGACATGATGCGCGTGCCCGGATCGTCCACCTCGCTCGCTGCGCAAAAGGCGGCAGGGCGCGACATCCGCATCGTCTATTCCCCGCTCGACGCGCTCGACATCGCCGAGCAAAGCCCCGATCGTCCGGTCATTTTTATGGGCGTGGGCTTTGAGACCACAACGCCCACCATCGCCGCCGCCATCCTGGAGGCAGACGCACGCGGGCTGCAGAACTTCTCGGTCTATTGCGCCCACAAGACCACGCCGCCGGCGTTGCGCGCCATCGCCAACGACCCCGAGACCGCCATCGACGGCTTTATCCTGCCGGGCCACGTCGCCACCATCACGGGCTTGGCGCCCTTTAGCTTTTTGGTCGACGAGTTCAATACCCCGGGCGTGGTCACGGGATTTGAACCGGTCGATATCCTGCAGGGCATCTGCATGCTGGTCCAGATGGTTGTCGAGGGCAGGCCCGCGATCGACAACGCCTACCGCCGTGGCGTCAACGCAGACGGCAACCCCGTGGCGCGCCAGCTGGTCGAGCAGGTGTTTGAGCCATGCGGCACCACGTGGCGCGGGCTGGGGCCGATTGCCAACTCGGGCCTTTCTATCCGCCCCGAGTTCTCGCGCTTTGATGCCCGCGCTCGCTTTGACGTGCCCGTTGAGGCGACGGTCGAGCCGCGTGGATGCCGCTGCGGCGACGTGCTGCGCGGTGCCATCACGCCGAGCAGCTGCCCGCTCTTTGGCCGCACCTGCACGCCCGAGCACCCCGTCGGCCCGTGCATGGTGAGCTCCGAGGGCGGCTGCGCGGCATACTACCGCTACCGTAACTAGCCCGGACGCACCCGCACACTGGCACCACCCACGATTGGAGTTTTCGATATGTCCCGTACTGCCACCGATAGCACCGTCCTGTTGGGCCACGGCTCTGGCGGTCAGATGATGAAACGCATCATCGATGAGGTCTTTTTGGATGCCTTTGGGTCGCCCGAGCTGCTCGAAGGCAACGACGCCGGCGTCGCCGCGCTGCCCGCGAGCGGGCGCATCGCCATGTCGACCGACAGTTTTGTAGTCTCGCCGCAGTTCTTCCCCGGTGGCAACATCGGCCGCCTCGCCGTGTGCGGAACCGTCAACGACGTCGCGACCTCGGGCGCCAACGTGCGCTACCTATCGTGCGGCTTTATCCTCGAAGAGGGCTATCCCATGGATAAGCTCCGCCAGATTGTGCAGACGATGGCCGAGACGGCGCGTGAGGCGGGCGTGTCCATAATCACGGGCGACACCAAGGTGGTCGAGCGCGGCGGGGCCGACGGCGTCTACATCAATACCGCCGGCGTGGGCGAGGTTCCCACGGGTGTGGCGCTCAGCGGCACCAACTGCCGACCCGGCGACGTCATCCTGGTGTCGGGCACACTGGGCGACCACGGTATCGCCATCATGAGCCAGCGTGAGGGCTTGGCGTTTTCGAGCACGATCGAAAGCGATGCCGCGCCGCTCAACCACCTGATTGCCGACGTTCTGGCCGCAGCGCCCGGCACGCGTTGTTTTCGCGACCCCACGCGCGGTGGCCTGGCGTCCACGCTCAACGAGTTTGCCCAGGCCAGCGGTGTTGCCATGGAGGTCGACGAGGATGCCGTGCCCGTGCGTCCCGACGTGCAGGCCGCCTGCGAGATGCTCGGCTACGATGTGCTGCAGGTGGCAAACGAGGGCAAGATGGTTGCCGTCGTGCCGGCCGAGCAAGCCGATGCCGCGCTAGCCGCCATGCGCGCCGCCCGCTACGGCGAGAATGCCGCCATCATCGGTCGCGTGCTGCCGCTTGCCGAGGGTGCCCGTCCCGCTGTGCGCGTACGCACCGGCTGGGGCTCGACCCGTATCCTCGACATGCTCGTAGGAGAGCAGCTGCCCAGGATTTGCTAGCGGCCGCTCTGCAAGCTGCCCAGCATCCGACCACAATCGGCCCGCCCATTTTCACTGGGACGTTGGCCCACTCAAACTGCGGGGAGACGGAAGGGCCCTCCTGCCGAGCTGATCGGCAGGAGGGCCCTTCGCTTTGCAAAACCATACTCCTTGCAGTATTTGCCTGTCAGGCAGACGCTCGCTACGCCGCGCGACGCTTGGTGTAGAAAAACCAGCCGCCGACGGCCGCGATACCGACGATGCCCACGGCAACACCGGCGATGGCAAAGCCGTTCGAGCCCGCGTCCGCAGCCTTGTTGGCGGCGCCGGCGCTCAACGCGGCGGTCTTGCCGGACGTGCCCGACTTTTTGCCGCTCTTGTCTGTCTTGCCGGCGACGGAAGACTCCGTCGAATCCTTCTTGCCGGATTCGGCCTCGGCCTTGGAATCGCCAGCTGCCTTGGCGCCCTCGCTCGAGGAAGCACCGGCCATCTTGGCGGCCACAGGAGCCATTACGCCCGCAAAACCGGCGGTCCCGTTGCCGGCACCGCCGTCCGACCCGGCACCCGGCGTCAGGACGCCCGGCGCCACCGTGGGCTTCTGCGGGTCCTTGCTGCTCGAGCCCTTGCCCGCCGTCACGGCCGTCTTCCAGGCAATCGTCTCTCCCGAGGAGACACGATACGTCGTGAGCGCGCGGAGCGCCTGCTCGGTCGCCATGGCGTTGGCCGCGCCGCCCTTGCTGTGCGCATAGCCGTTGCCGCCGTCCACGCGGTACAGGTCCAGCGCGCAGACCACGTTGGTCACGGCATTTGCAAACCCGTTAACGGGGTTGGCCGGGTCACGGTCGAGCGAAAGCAGCGCGAGGATCACCTGGGCATTGGCCTCGGCAGAACCGAAATCACAGGTGCCCGCGCTCATCTTGCCCTTGAGGTAGGAGAGGCCGTTCTCGATGGCAGCATCGACCTTGGTGTCGCCCTCATAGGGCGCCACGGCCTGGATCGCCATGGCCGTCAGGTCCACGTCGCCCAGACGCGTGCCCTCCACGGCGT
>CABSNX010000110.1 GCA_902479205.1 uncultured Collinsella sp.
ATTACGTTGTGTCCAACCGTGACATCTGCGACAAGATGCTTGCCGTCTCCAAGGAACACGGTGGCGCTTCTGTTATCGCCGTTGCCGCGTGCGCTCCCGAGGAGGTTAGCCGCTATGGCGTTATCGCCGGCGATCGCGTGGGCGCTCTCGAGGGCTTCGAGAATGCCGCCGACGACGAGCCCGGTGCCGTTTGGCGCATCGGCGGCCTGGTCGAGAAGCCCGCTCCCGAGGCGGCTCCGTCCAACCTGTACATCGTCGGTCGCTACCTGCTGAGCCCGTTGGTCATGGACCTGCTGGCCGATCAGCAGGCCGGTAAGGGCGGCGAGATTCAGCTGACCGACGCCATGGCCCGCTCGCTCGACCGCGAGGCCATGTATGCCGTCGTCATCGACCCGCTGTCGGGCTACGATACCGGTACCCCGTCTGGCTGGATGGCTACCAACGCCCTCATGGCTGCAAGCGATCCTCGCTTTGCCGGCGCCTTCTGGGATGCCATCGACGAGCGCGGCGGTTTGATGCGCAAATAAGCCTTTCGGGCATCGACATTTACGGGTGCGGACTTCGGTTCGCGCCCGTTTTTTTATAAGAGCTGCGATTGCCAGCCCTCTGTTCACAGAAAATATATGAACAGGTGTTCGATGCATATCCATCTACCTGCATGTTTTCTGTCGAAAAACTTTGCTACTCCAAAAACTCAATCACGTCAAGGCTTTTCTTGCTCAACGGTCGGTACCTGATAAACTATTAGGTTGCGATAACTGGCGAAGCTATGCCTCGCCAATCCACCGAGCATTTCCGTGAAGGAGGAAAAACCTGGTGACCTACGCATACACTGCCACTGAGCGCAAGCGCGTCAGCTTCGGGAAAATCCCGGAGGCCATGGAGCTCCCCAACCTTATCTCTGTTCAAAGGGAATCCTTTGAGCGTTTTAAGGACGAGGGCCTTCGTGAGGCGTTCAAGGAATCCAGCCCCATCCAGAGTCAGAACCATGTTCTCGAGGTTACCTTCGGCGAGCATCAGTTCGGCGACCCCGCGCACACCGTCGAGGAGTGCCGCGAGAAGGACATGACCTATCAGGCCCCGCTTCTGACTGACGTCCGTCTCACCAACAAGGAGACCGGCGAGATCAAGGAGCAGCTCGTCTTTATGGGCGACTTCCCCATGATGACCGATCAGGGCACCTTCATCATCAACGGTACCGAGCGTATCGTCGTCTCGCAGCTCGTCCGCTCCCCGGGCGTGTACTACAGCTCCGAGATGGATTCGGGCAAGCAGATCTACAAGGCTCAGATCATCCCGTCCCGCGGTGCCTGGCTCGAGTTTGAGGTCGACAAGCGCGACCAGCTCATGGTCTCCATCGACCGTAAGCGCAAGCAGAGCGCCACGATGTTCCTGCGCGCCCTTGGCATCGCCGTCACCAACGACGATATCATCGAGCTGCTCGGCAACTCCGATGTGATCAAGCGCACCCTCGAGCGCGATACCGCCCTCACTCGCGAGGACGCCCTCATCGAGATCTACCGTCGCCTGCGCCCGGGCGAGCCTCCCACCGTGGATGCTTCCCGCAGCCTGCTCGAGGGCCTGCTCTTCAACCCGCAGCGCTACGATCTGGCCCGCGTCGGTCGTTACAAGGTCAACAAGAAGCTCAACCTCACCACCGAGGAAGAGGTCACGGTGCTCACCGACGAGGATATCGTCGCGACGCTGCGCTACCTGCTGTCCCTCGCTGCCGGCGAGCAGGGCTTCAAGGTCGACGACATCGACCACTTTGGCAACCGCCGCATCCGCACCGTCGGCGAGCTCGTCGCCAACCAGTTCCGTATCGGCATGAGCCGTATGGAGCGCGTCGTCCGTGAGCGCATGAGCTCCCAGGACATCGACGAGATCACCCCGCAGTCGCTCATCAACATCCGTCCGATCGTGGCCTCTATCAAGGAGTTCTTCGGTTCCTCGCAGCTCTCGCAGTTCATGGACCAGGCGAACCCCCTGACCGGTCTGACTCACAAGCGCCGTCTGTCCGCACTCGGCCCTGGCGGCCTTGCCGGCCACAAGTCGGGCTCCAGCCGCCGCACCAACGTGCCGACGGCCGTCCGCGACGTTCACAACTCGCACTACAGCCGCATGTGCCCGATCGAGACTCCCGAAGGCCCCAACATCGGCCTGATCGGCTCGCTCGCCCTCTACGCCCGCGTCAACGAGTATGGCTTCATCGAGGCCCCGTTCCGTCGTGTCGAGAACGGCGTTGCCACCGACCAGATCGACTGGATGACCGCTGACGAGGAAGAGAAGCACGTCATCGCGCCGGCCAACACGCCGCTCGATCCCAAGACCAACGAGTTCATCACGACCGATGCCGAGGGCAAGATCGTCCGTCCGCATACCGTGATCGCCCGTACCCGCGACTTCGACGGCTCCTTCGGCGCTCCCGCCGACGTGCCTGTCGAGGACGTCGACTACATGGACGTCTCGCCGCGTCAGATGCTCTCCGTCGCAGCCACGCTGATTCCGTTCCTCGAGCACGACGACGCCAAGCGTACGCTCATGGGCGCCAACATGCAGCGTCAGGCCGTGCCGCTGGTTCACCCCGCCGCTCCCTATGTCGGTACCGGCATGGAGCGTCGCGCCGCCCTGGACTCTGGCGAGGTTACCCTGGCCAAGAACGCCGGCGAAGTCATCTATGCCGACGCCTCCAAGATTATCGTCAAGCATGCCGGCGGCATGGACGAGTATCACCTGGCCAAGTACCAGCGCTCCAACCAGTCCACCTGCATCAACCACCGTCCGCTCGTGCGCGTCGGTGACACCGTTGAGCAGGGCGAGCCTCTGGCCGACGGTCCTTCGACCGATCATGGCGAGCTCGCACTGGGCCAGAACCTCACCGTGGCATACATGCCGTGGGAAGGCTTCAACTACGAGGACGGTATCGTCGTGTCCGAGCGCCTGGTGGCCGAGGACCTGCTGACGACCATCAATATCACCCGTCACGAGATCGACGCCCGCGACACCAAGCTCGGCCCCGAGGAGATCACTCGCGAGATCCCGAACCTCTCCGAGGACATGCTTGCCAACCTCGACGAGGACGGCATCATCCGCATCGGCGCCGAGGTCGGCCCTGGCGACATCCTGGTCGGCAAGGTCACGCCTAAGGGCGAGAGCGCTCTGACCGCCGAGGAGCGCCTGCTGCGCGCCATCTTCGGTGCCAAGGCTCACGATGTTCGCGACACCTCCCTTAAGATGCCTCACGGCGCTTATGGCCGCGTCATCGACGTCGTCCGCTTTAGCCGCGAGAACGGCGACGACCTGGCCCCCGGCGTCAACGAGCAGGTGCGCGTCTACGTCGCCCAGCGTCGTAAGATCCAGCAGGGCGATAAGATCGCCGGCCGCCACGGCAACAAGGGCGTTATCTGTAACGTTCTGCCGGTCGAGGACATGCCCTACATGGCTGACGGTACCCCGATCGACGTTATCCTCAACCCGCTGGGCGTTCCTTCGCGTATGAACGTCGGTCAGCTGCTCGAGTGCCACCTTGGCTGGGCTGCTGCCTGCGGTTGGGATACCGAGGATGCCGACTCCGACAAGTATGTCCCCGGTCCGTTCTTCGTCTCGACGCCCGTCTTCGACGGCGCCAAGGAGGACGAGATCGCCGAGGTCATCCGTCGCGCCAACAAGAACATGCTCAACAAGGCTACCGCTGCCTTTGGCGATCACATGCGTCCCGAGTTTGTCACCCAGCTTGACGAGCGCGGCAAGACCCGCCTGTTCGACGGCCGCACCGGCGAGGAGTTCCGCGAGCCCATTACCGTGGGTACGTCCTACATCCTCAAGCTCGGCCACATGGTCGACGACAAGATCCACGCCCGTTCGACCGGCCCTTACAGCCTGGTTACCCAGCAACCGCTGGGCGGCAAGGCTCAGTTCGGCGGCCAGCGCTTCGGCGAGATGGAAGTTTGGGCACTGTACGCATACGGTGCTGCCAACGTCCTGCAGGAGATCCTGACCGTCAAGTCCGACGATACCGTGGGCCGCGTCAAGACCTACGAGTCCATCGTCAAGGGCGAGAACGTCCCGGTTCCGGGTATCCCCGAGTCCTTCAAGGTTCTCGTCAAGGAGATCCGTTCCCTCGCACTGGACATCGAGCCCATGCACGATGCCGACGAGGACGCCTCCGCCCCTGTGACCGCCGAGGAGACCTCTGCTCTCGACGACCTGGCTGCGCTCGCCGGCGTTGACACCGACGTCGAGGCCCAGGATGCCGAGACCGCCGAGGCACCCGAGGCTGTCGCCGCCACGACCACTGATAAGGAGTAGTTGACTGTGGCAGATTTCGAAGCTACTGATTTTGACTCGGTAAAGATCTCCCTTGCCTCCGCCGACCAGATCCGTTCCTGGTCGCACGGTGAGGTCAAGAAGCCGGAGACCATCAATTACCGTACCCTCAAGCCCGAGAAGGACGGCCTGTTCTGCGAGAAGATCTTCGGTCCCGCCAAGGACTGGGAGTGCTCCTGCGGCAAGTACAAGGGCATCCGCTTTAAGGGCATCGTCTGCGAGCGCTGCGGCGTCGAGGTCACCTCGGCCAAGGTTCGTCGCGAGCGCATGGGTCACATCGAGCTCGCCGCTCCCGTGTCCCACATCTGGTATTTCAAGAGCCCCACGAGCTTCCCGATGAGCCGTATGCTCGACATCAAGTCCAAGGATCTCGAGAAGGTTCTGTACTTTGCCAGCTACATCATCACCGAGGTCGACTACGAGGCTCGTGAGGCTGACGCTGACGACCTGCGCGAGGAGCTTGCCGCCGATCTGGAAGAGATCGATGCCGAGTGCGCCCGCCAGATCGAGTCCCTCAAGGAGCAGGGCAACCCCGAGAACTTTGACGAGTTCTCCGACGAGGAGCCGCTGACCCCCGAGGAGATCGCCTCTGGCATCGTCGACATCGAGGAAGAGTGCAAGGACGATAAGCAGCTCCGCACGGACGCCTTCAACGCCTTCATGAAGCTCACCGAGCGCGACCTCATCTCCGATGAGCCGCTGTTCCGCGAGATGACCCGTTACTACTCCATGTACTTCAAGGGTGGTATGGGTGCCGAGGCCGTCCGCGACCTGCTCGCTGCCATCGACCTCCCCTCCGAGGCCGAGAAGCTCAAGGCCATCATCGCCGACGAGGACTCCCAGAAGCAGAAGCGCGAGAAGGCCGTTAAGCGCCTCGAGGTCGTTGACGCCTTCCTGAAGGGCGGCAACAGCCCCGCGAACATGATCCTGGATGTCATTCCGGTCATTCCGCCCGATCTGCGCCCGATGGTCCAGCTCGATGGCGGCCGCTTCGCCGCGTCCGACCTCAACGACCTGTATCGTCGCGTGATCAACCGTAACAACCGACTCAAGCGCCTGCTCGACCTGGACGCCCCTGCGATCATCGTGAACAACGAGAAGCGCATGCTCCAGGAGTCCGTGGACGCCCTGTTCGACAACGGCCGTCGTGGTCGCCCGGTCTCTGGCCGTGGTGGTCGCCCGCTCAAGTCGCTCGCTGAGGCCCTCAAGGGCAAGCAGGGTCGTTTCCGTCAGAACCTGCTGGGCAAGCGTGTCGACTACTCCGGCCGTTCGGTAATCGTTACCGACCCCAAGCTGCTGCTGCACCAGTGCGGTCTGCCCAAGACCATGGCGCTGGAGCTCTTCAAGCCCTTCGTCATGAAGCGCCTGGTCGAGCTTGGCAAGGTCGAGAACATCAAGGGCGCCAAGCGCGCTATCGACCGCGGTGCCACCTTTGTGTGGGATATCCTCGAAGAGGTCATCGACGGCCGCGTCGTGCTGCTCAACCGTGCACCGACCCTGCACCGTCTGTCCATCCAGGCCTTTGAGCCGGTGCTGGTCGAGGGCAAGGCTATCCACCTGCATCCGCTGGTCTGCTCGCCCTTCAACGCCGACTTCGACGGCGACCAGATGTCTGTCCACGTGCCGCTGTCCAGCCAGGCTCAGGCCGAGGCTCGCGTGCTCATGCTCTCTGCGAACAACCTGCGCTCGCCGGCATCCGGCAAGCCGGTTAACATCCCTTCGCAGGACATGATCATTGGTGTGTACTACCTCACCCAGGTCCGCGAGGGTCTGCCGGGCGAGAACCACGTGTTCGCCAGCTTCGACGACGCGCTGCACGCCTATGACTGCCGCTCCGAGGTCGACATGCAGGCCAAGATCCAGGTTCGCGTGTCCGCTGCCGATGCCAACGTCATCAACGAGGACGGCACCCGTATCTTCCGCGTCAAGAACGGCAAGAACGAGTTCGTCGACTACGACGTCACCGGCAACAAGACCGCGCGCTTCGAGACCTCTATCGGCCGCATCATCTTCAACCGCCAGTGCCTGCCCGAAGACTATGAGTTCATGAACTACAAGATGGTCAAGGGCGATGTGGCCAAGCTGGTTGCCGACTGCTGCGATCGTTACCCCGAGGCCAAGGTCGGCCCGATCCTCGACGCCATCAAGTACTCCGGCTTCCACTACGCTACCCGCGCCGGCCTCACCATCTCGGTGTGGGACGCTCTCATCCCTGCCGAGAAGCAGGAGCTGCTCGATCTGTCTCTTATACACATCTCCGAGCCCACGAGACCGATCAGTATCTC
>CABSNX010000111.1 GCA_902479205.1 uncultured Collinsella sp.
AGATACTGATCGGTCTCGTGGGCTCGGAGATGTGTATAAGAGACAGGCATCGCATTGCTCGCGCATGGCACGCCCCGGTTTGGGATCAGTCCCCGTCAGGCAAAAGAACAGCAGCGCGCCGAGCGCATAAATATCGCTACGCACGCTCGTCTGCCCAAAACCGTACTGCTCGGGCGGCGCATAGGAACGCGTGCCAAACTTAACGGTATCGGCATCGGCACCGTCACGCCAGACACGCGCGATCCCCAAATCAATAATCACCAACGAGGAAAAGGTCATGCCGGCATCGGGCGCATAGTTCGCGCCCGACACGATGATATTCGAGGGCTTCAGATCGCGATGGATCACTGGCGCCGCCTCCCCCGCCGCCGCAAAGCCGGCATGGAGCTCGCTCACCGCATCGCACAGGACGGGATATAGCACACGGGCGTAATCGGGCGTCGCGCCCAGGCGCCCCACGAGCGCCTCGAGCGTCTCGCCTTCGACATATTCCATCACCACATCGAGCTCCTCGCCCGCGCGGCGGCAGTCGAAAATCCGGGGTAAGTGTTCAAAACGGCGTCCGGCCTGCTGAGCCGCAAACAGGCGCTCGTAGGCCCCGCCAATCTGCGCCGAAGCATCGATACGCTTGCGGACAAAGGGGCCAAGCGAACCACCGCCAGAACCCTCAAAGTACACAAGCTCGGTTGTCTCGACGTCGGAGCGCTTGAGCACGCGGTCTACGCGATAACTATCATCACGCTCGAGCGACGCCAGGTGCCCGGCAAGCGCGGCGGTTAACTCATCATCGTAATATGTTGGGCTCTGAGTATCCATGGGGTCCATCATAGCGCAGGGCGCGGACACCCCATGGCATCCACGCCCTGTTCGTTCGCATAGTTGTTTCGGCATTAGCTAACTCAGCCATCGGCCGCTAACTCACCGTCTCCTCGCCAAAGCGATACAGTTCCTCGTTGACCTTTTGCAGGCTGCAGCCGCGATCGATACAAAAGATGACAATCGCATCGCGACGGTCCTTACAGTTGAGGACGCTTACCCCGGCAGCTGTCAGAGCGCGGTTGGTCTCCTTGAGCGTCAACGCCATCGCAAAGGCAATCTGCAGCACCTTATTACGGCTTGGGTGGCGCGCACCGGTAAAAATCTGATAACCAAAGGTCTCATTAAGGTCGGCCATGCGCACCACGCGCGAGCGCTCTAAGCCCTTTTCCTGTAGCAGCTGCTTAAGGTAGTCCGAAAGCGACGGGGCGGCAAAGTCGTGTTCTTTGATATAACCATCGATGTTTGGCGCGTCGAGGAGCTCATTGAGCAACTCGTCCGTCAGCTTTTTATCGGGCATACGACCTCACCTCCCCAGATCGCATAGTAATCATGTTGTTTATTCTAGTTAAAAGCCGCTCACATCAGAACGTTCCCAGCTAGCAACCTGATCGGGAGATACCGTGCTCATCGCTTCGAACTTCCAGGTGCCGCCCGCTTTGAGATGGTTGGTGTTCGCAAGAGCCGTTCCCACCTGATTGCCGTCTGCGTCATACAGAACATACTCAATCTGAATGTAGCTTTGCTCTTTATCCGTATTATTGGTCAACGTGCCAGTGATCTTATACGCAAACTGATTAGACGTATCACCGGCCTCATCCGAAACCGTATAGGGTTCTTGTGCCTCTTTTTGCTCCTCGACTTGCTGGGTCTGTTCGGCAGGCTTTGCTGCATCACCCGTAGACGAATCAGACGAGTTACCGCCCATAGAACCTACGACGCCGGCAACAACGAGCACCACGATGACACCCAGAATGATCTTGCCGATCGGCTTCTTTCCCTCTTTTGCCATTATGCATCCTTCCCACGATCCGGCTACCGTGCCGGCACACAGCACATCGTAGGAGGCAGCGAACTCAAATTCATTAGCTGGGAGCTAATGTCGCAACACAGTTTGCCATCTGGCGCTCATTGAGTCCTTTTTTCTTCACCGAACTCATGCCTTTGTTGTTGACTATTAAACATTTAGACGTAAACTGCTTTGTTACCTTGTCAACATCTGAAAGGAACCTCATTGGGAAAAGACGTACTGGTGCAGCAACTCGTCGACTCATTCGACAACTGGCCCGCCAAAAATTCCGGTTGCGGATCGTCCCGCATGACGCAAGAGCTCTATCCTTTTGACAAGCTCTTCTCTCCCATCAAAATTAACAAGCTCACCGTCAAAAACCGCATTGTCATGGCACCGATGGGCAATATCGACATGTGCGAGGAAACTGGCCGTCCCAGTGACATGATGCTGCAGTACTTTTTCGCCCGCGCCAAAGGCGGCTGCGGCCTCATCACAACAGGACTCGTGCCGGTAAGCCACGGCATCGATACCACGGTCACCGAGCTGGACAAGCTCACCTATTTCCCGCGCATCGATCGAAGCCGAACCGTTATGGCAGGCTGGCGCGACCTTGCCCAAGGTGTCCATGCCTTCGGATCGCGCATTTTTGTCCAGCTTACGGCTGGACTCGGCCGCGTGGGCAACCCGCAATGCCTCATCACGCAAAAGAGGTTTCCGGTCTCGGCGAGTTTCTTGCCTAACTACTACATCCCCGCCATTCCATGCATGCGCCTCTCGGACCAAAAGCTGCGCCGTATCGTAAACAATATCGGCCAAGCGGCGGCCGATGCCCATGCCATGGGTATCGATGGCGTCTATTTGCACGGGCACGAGGGTTATCTTATCGAGCAGCTCGGAAACCCCGCCTTTAACCATCGCAAGCTCGGACGTTATGCCGATTGGCGTCAATTTGGCCTCGATATGGTCAAAGAAATCCGTCGCCGCGTTGGGCCTGACTACCCCATCATGTACCGCATCGACCTTTCGCTTGCACTCGAGGAAACCTATGACGAGCCGGTCATGAATTCGACCTATCTGGGACGCATGCGCGGCGGCCGCACAGTCGAACAGACCCTGTGTTATATGGAAGAGCTCGTGGCGGCGGGAGTAGACATCTTTGACGTCGACCTTGGTTGCTATGACAACTGGTGGATGCCCCACCCGCCTGCAAGCATGCCCGCAGGCTGCTTCGTTCCCGTGGCGCGCGCCGTTCGGGAGCGCTTTGCCGCCGACAATATCCGCTCCAATGCCGACCTTCCCGTACCCGTTGTCGCGGTGGGTAAGTTGGGCTACCCCGACATTGCCGAACGCGCCCTTCGCAATGGCGACGCCGATATGATCATGCTCGGACGCCCGCTGCTTGCGGATCCCGAGTGGCCCAACAAGGCGGATGCCGGTCGCGTGGCAGATATTCGCCCCTGCATCGGATGCCAGGAAGGATGCCTCAACGAGTTTGTCGAAGGGGGCCATCCGCAGTGTGCCGTCAATCCACGCTGCAGCTTTGAATACCTCATGCCCCAGACACCCGCTCCCGCCATAGAACCCAAACGCATAGCGGTGATAGGAGCCGGACCCGCCGGGATGGTCTGTGCGCTAATCGCCGCGCGTCGTGGCCACGACGTAAAGCTCATCGACGCCGAAAATGAACTTGGAGGAAAACTCCTCTCCGCCAGCGCCGCCCGAATCAAGTTCGACCTCGATAACTACCGATCATATCTTGTTCGACAGGTGCGCGAGCAGACAGAAAAACCCAACGGGAACCTGACACTTGAGCTTGGACGGGCAGCATGCGCCGAAGATCTTGCAAAAGCAGGCTTCGACGCAATCGTGTGTGCAACAGGCACTTCTAATGCGATACCGCCCATCCCCGGCCTTACGGAGCTTGCAGCATCGGGCCATGCCGTGCAGGCAACGCAGCTACTGCGCCAACCTGCACTGCTTGGCAACGCCAAAACCGTCGCCATCATTGGCGGAGGGGCCGTGGGCTGCGAGGTTGCCCAATGGCTCACCGTCGAACACGGCATACCACAGGTCAGCGTAATTGAAATGCTGCCTCATATGATGCAGGGCGCCTGTACGGCAAATCGTGGCCACCTACTCCATGCGCTCAGGGGACGCAATGTGCGGCTCCTCAATATGGCACGCGTCGAGCGCGCGGAGGTCGGCGGCATGCACGAGTCTGGAGCCCCAGCGAGGTGCGCGCGTCTCCACTTGAGTCGCAACTGCTACAAAAACGTTCCCGACCCCTACATCTCGTGGTCACCGGTCTTGCCCGAGAACGTCGAAAACCCGCTTGCACCCAAAATCGGCAACGACTGGAAGCCGCTCGAGCTAACCTGCGACCTGGTAATCATTGCCTGCGGCGGACACCCCTACGACGCACTGTTCTACAAACTGCAGCAGACGCATGCCGCAGACGAGCTGCATAACATCGGCGATGGGTTTGCACCCGGCCGTGTGCTCGAAGCGGTCCGCGCGGCATACCGACTCGGCACCAATATCTAACACGAAAGGATGGGCTCACAGATGAACCTGACCTCCCAACAACAAGCCCTGCTCGACGGCGCCAAGGGCCCCGCCATGGCCAAAGTAGTCAAGACCCTCGTTATGTACGGCGAGTGCTTTGGTGCCGAGCGCATGGTTCCCGTGACCGGCGCAAACGGTCATCTTGTCACAAGTTTTGGCCTCTCCATGCTCGGTCCAGTCTATGACCTTATGGATGAGTTGTTGAAAGACGGAGTCCTGTCCGGTCAGTCATTCTCGGTCGACCCGAGGCCTCTCGACCCCGCCGTCCCGGCCAACCCGCTGCAAAAGCTGCTGTTCAAGATTATGTATTCCAAACAAGGCGATTATGAGGCACAGCTGCGCAGCATGGGCCTATTGGACAGCGATGCTTTCAGCTGCACCTGTTACCAGCCCGAAGTTGGCAATCGACCCCAGCGTGGCGACATCCTAAGTTGGGCAGAAAGCAGCGCCGTGGTCTTTGCCAACTCCGTGTTGGGCGCCCGCTGCAATCGCAACTCCGGCATCATCGAGATGTTCGGCTCAATTGCCGGCTTTGTCCCGGAATTCGGCCTGCTCACCGACGAGGGCCGCAAGGCGACCTGGATCATCGAAGTCGACTGTAAGCGCAAGCCCGAAGCGCAAGTGCTTGGCAGCGCCATTGGCATGAAGGTGATGGAGGACGTCCCTTACATTAAAGGCCTCGACCGTTGGCTTGGCCGCAAACTCACGCCCGACACGCAGGACTACCTTAAGGACATGGGCGCCGCCAGCGCATCGAACGGCGCTGTCGGGCTCTACCACGTAGACGGCATCACGCCCGAAGCCGTCGAGCAAGGCGAACAGCTCATAGCACCAGACGCCCAAATCTATCGCATTGACGACGCCGAGCTGGAACACATCCGCTCAAGCTACCCCATTATGTGGAAGAACCCGGGCGCGCGCCCCAAGCTGGCCTTCATCGGCTGCCCCCATCTCTCGTCTGCACAACTCGCCCACTGGGCAGACGCCATCTGCGATGGGCTGAGCGCCTCCGGCAACTGCCGCGTGCAAGTACCCACCGTGCTGACCGCCGCCCCATCTGTGGCAGACGCCTTCCGCAAGACTGCGGCATACAGACGTCTCTCGACTACCGGCGCCGTCGTCTCGAGCATCTGCCCGCTTATGTACACCAACAACCCGCTGTGCGGCAGCATGCCCATCATCACCAACTCCAACAAGTTGCGTACGTACTCGGCATCGCGCTACTACACCGACGACGAGGTGCTCGCCTACGTCACCACCGGAAAACCAATCAAATAGGAAGGCGACTCCTCATGAAAAAAATCTTTCACGGCCGCGTCGTTGTCCCCGGAACTGCCCACGCCAAGGCACTTGTCTCTCACGGAGGGCTCAACACACTCGCATCGTTTCAGAAGGCACTGATGTTTGGCGACAAAAAGGCCACATGTTCCGACCAAAACAATCCCGACTTGTACGGCAAACCTTTGGCAGGATGTGCCCTGTGCCTACCGCAGACTATCGGCTCCACCACAGGTGGCATGGTGCTCTTCTGCGCCACCAAAATGGGCCGCCAACCCGCATGCCTGCTGTTTTCCAAACCCATTGACAGCCTTGCCGCCGCTGGCGCGATCCTCTCGGGTGTGTGGACCGACACCCCCATGCCCACCATTGACAACCTAGGCGATGAGTTTCTCGATGCCGTGTCGACGGGCGACGCCATCACCGTGGCCGAAGACGGCACGGTCATCGTCGGCTAAGGCTATCCGACCCGCCGCCCGCAGATGAACAACGTGTTTCGCCGTTTCCCACGCGCGGTGCGGGCGATAATCTTGACGTATTCGATATACAACACGAAAGGAGTCCCACCATGGGAGCATCGGTATCGGTCGCACAGGGCGCGCCTCTTGATGCAGGCACCTACAAGGCAGACGAGGCAGCCGTCGAGCGCTTTTGCGAATTGCTGCGCATCCCCACCGTTTCGCGTGAGAACATCGCCGAGCGCGACGATGAGCCCTTCAACCAGTGGATTCCCACGCTTCAGCGACTTTATCCGCATTTCTTTAAAGTCGCCGAGCTTACACGCGTCGACGATTTCGGCATGCTCCTGCGTCTGTCTCTTATACACATCTGACGCTGCCGACGAATAGCCTTGTGTA
>CABSNX010000112.1 GCA_902479205.1 uncultured Collinsella sp.
CTCGGAGATGTGTATAAGAGACAGGCACCATATCGCCGGTGTAGACGGGACGACCCTCGAGCAGGGCCTTCGAGTCCTTCTTGGGCTGCTTCTTGGTGATCTGCTTGTACGCGACACCGTCGGAGCTCGTGTCGTTGACCGGCAGCTCGGGCATCTCAAAGCCCACCTGCACGCCAGACTCGTTGAGGAAGCGGACGATGGCGCGCAGCTGGCTCTCGTAGCCGCTGCAGCGGCACAGGTTGCCGGCGAGCTGGCGCGAGAGCTCCTCGCGCGTGGCGACGAGGCTTGGGTCCTCCTTGGCGGCGCGGGCGAGCGCCAGCACGTTCATAATGAGGCCGGGGGCGCAAAAACCGCACTGCTCGGCGCCTTCGGCAGCCATCGCACGGGCCAGTGCCTCAGACTCGGCCTTAAGGCCCTCAAGCGTGGTGATGGTGTGGCCCTCGACGCGCGCCGCGGGAACCGAGCAACTCAGCACCGGGTCGCCGTCGAGCCACACCGTGCACAGACCGCAGTTAGTGGTCTCGCAGGCGCAGCGCACCGACGCGCAGCCCTGCTCGCGCAGCACCGCAAAGAGCATGGTGTCGGGGGCAATCTGAACCTTGACCTTGCGGCCGTTGAGCGTAAAGGAAAGATCGATGAGTTTGGCAGCCATTAGCGCACCTCGCTAGAATCGACGCCGGGCACGCGGCGGCAGGAATACTCGTCCGTGGCGAACTTAGGGATCTGCACGCCCTCGAGCTCGTGGGCAAGCGCGGCCGAAAGCTCGATGCCGGCGGCGCGGCGCACGGCCTGAATCGCCAACGGTGCCGAGATACGGCGGCGGTAGTCAGCCGAACCCCACAGGTTGGTGCCATAGCTCAGTGCGCGTACGGACGCGGCCAGGGCGCGAAGCTCGTCCTCGGAAGGATGCTCGTTGGTAAGGCCGCACGCCTCGCCCTGCAGCAAGGTCGCGCGCAGCGGGCGGGCGCCCACGGTGACGTGCCAGGTGTTGTCCCACCAGGCGGCGGTGACGTTGAGCGAGGGGAAGTCGGTCGCAGCCTTGCGCACGACCTCATAGCTCGCGCGGTAGTCGTGTTTAACGACCACGATGTGCTCGATCACGTCGCGCACGTAACCCATGTCGACGAACTCGGCGAGCGGCACGCGGCCGGCGCCCGTCAGCTCAACATAGGAATCGAGCGCGAGGAAGGCGGAGAGAACGTCCGAGAAGCCAAAGCGGCCGTAGATGCTGCCGCCCACCGTGGCGGTATTGCGCAGCTGCACGCCCACGATGTCGTGGACGGCGAACTCAAAGACGTTGTTGACAAGCGCGTTGAGCTCGACATGGCGCTCGAGCTGGCGCAGGGTGCACATGGCGCCGATGCGAAACTCGGTCTCGGTCTCCTCGATCTGATCGAGTCCGCAGGCCGAAAGGTCAATCGCCGTCGCCACGCGACGCGAACCCAGGCGCATCCAGATGCCGCCTCCCACAATCTTGTTGTTGCGGTTCTTCTGTAAGAGCTCATAGGCTTCGGCCGCGTTTCCAACACGGACGTAGGTACCGAACTTGAGCACGTTCTCCCCCATCTCTTCACTTGTCCAGTACTTTTAAGTGTACCAAACGAGGGGCCGCACACCGTTTTAGGACAAAATCCACCCACCCATCCATAACTTGCGGTGATATACGGACTGATTAGCCGTTCTGGGACGCTTAACAGTCCGTATATCACCGCAAGTTATGAGGAGTCCTCCGGGATAGAAAAGGCTCCCAGCCAGATAGCTGGGAGCCTTATCACATGCTATGTCGAGCGAAGATTTAGCAGACGCCCTGGGCGAGCATAGCGTCGGCGACCTTCAGGAAGCCGGCGATGTTGGCGCCCATGACGAAGTTGCCCTCCTCGCCGTACTTCTTGGCGGTGTCGTCCACGTTGTGGAACATGCCGCGCATGAGCTGCTCGAGCTTGCCGTCGACCTCCTCGAAGGTCCAGGACAGGTGCTCGGCATTCTGGCTCATCTCCAGGCCGGACACGAGAACACCGCCGGCGTTGGCAGCCTTGCCGGGCATAAAGGCAACGCCGTTCTCCTGGAAGTAGGTCGTGGCCTCGATGGTCGTGGGCATGTTTGCGCCCTCGCCGACCACCTTGCAGCCGTTGGCGACGAGCGCCTGGGCGTCCTCGAGCAGCAGCGTGTTCTCGCGAGCGCAGGGCAGCGCGATGTCGCAGGGCAGCTGCCACACGCCACGGCCGTCGCCCTCGTGCCACGTGGCATTGGGCTTCTCGTCGACGTACATAGCGAGCGTAACGCCCTTGTCGTGGCCGGAGCGCTTCTTGTTGTAGACATGCTCGAGCACGGTGTAGTCGATGCCGTCGGGATCCTCGACCCAGCCATGGGTGTCGGAGCAGGCCAGTACCTTGCCGCCGAGCTGAGAGACCTTCTGGACCGCGTAGATGGCGACGTTACCGGAGCCGTGAACGACGACGTTCTTGCCCTCGAAGGAGTCGCCGCGGCTCTTGAGGTACTCGTCCACAAAGTAGGCCAGGCCGTAGCCGGTAGCCTCGGTACGGGCGAGCGAACCACCAAAGGAGAGGCCCTTGCCGGTGAGGACGCCGCTCCACTCGTTAGTCAGGCGCTTGTACTGACCGAACAGGTAGGCAACCTCGCGGCCGCCAACGCCCAGGTCGCCGGCGGGAACGTCGGTGTTGGGGCCGATGTGGCGATAGAGCTCGGTCATGAAGGACTGGCAGAAGTGCATGATCTCGTTGTTGGACTTGCCCTTGGGGTCAAAGTCGGAGCCGCCCTTGCCGCCGCCCATGGGAAGGGTGGTCAGGCTGTTCTTGAGGATCTGCTCCAGACCCAGGAACTTGAGCATACCCAGGGTGACCGTCGGGTTAAAGCGCAGGCCGCCCTTGTAGGGTCCAATGGCAGAGTTGAACTCGACGCGGTAACCGCGGTTGACCTGAACCTTGCCCTGGTCGTCGACCCAGGGAACACGGAACATGACGATGCGCTCGGGCTCGACGAGGCGCTCAAGCAGGGCGGCCTCCTCGTACTCGGGATGGGCGTCGAGCGCCGGCTGGATGGTGCCGAGAATCTCGGTCGCGGCCTGGATGAACTCAGGCTGCTCGGGATAGCGGGCCTTGAGCTCTTCGAGAACTTTCTGCGTGTAGCTCATGCTTCCTCCAATGATGGGAAACGAAAAATGTTGATCGCGGCACCCTATGCGCCGCGAACTTTATCGTGTATGGATAATATCGCACTGTTGCGGGAAAGTTTCGCATAAGCAGACGGGCAGATGTTTCGTTTTGATTACGATGCAGGTAGAAGCGTTTTTGAGTGCCTGACGCGCAAATCGCGTGTTTCGAAGCTGTTTCGTCCACATGTTCCAAACCACCACATTGGGCACCTTTGTGGTGGTGTTGCTGGTTAGAGGACGAGCTGATGGTAGTCGGCAGGGGTTATGCGGCCCTCGGTGGCGGCGCGGAAGGCGGCGAGCGCATCGCCCGAGAACGGCATGGCCCAGCACAGGCCGCAACCTGCGGTAATGGAGCCGGGCAAAGGCATAATGCGCCCGGGCACGCCGGCATCCAGGCAAAGCTGCTCGCACTCCATCACATCGAAGGTGCTGTCGAACGAAACGATAATCTTGCGCTCGTGGTCGAGGGCATCACCGGACGGGCCTTCGCGATGTGCCTCGCGATACGCCGCGGCGGCCGCTTCCTCTTCCGCAGTATGTCCACAGCCACCGCAGCCGCAGGTACAGGGCTCGGAACCATCGCAAGTGCAAGGCTCTCCCGTGTCGGGACAAATATCGTGAGACATGGCAACTCCAATCGTCTAGGCGAGTAACTCGGCCGCCGCAAACTCCTCGGGCGTATTGACGTTCTCGAAGCAGAGCGTCGAACCCGCGGCCTTAACGATCTGCGGCTCATCCATATAACCAGCCTGAACGCGATTGATCAGGCAGCGAATGCGCTGGCGGTCGCAGGCAAGCAGCTCTTGGGCAACCGGCGCACACGCGTCACGGCGCCAGACGGCGCAAAGCGGCTCAATCCCCCGCTCCTCGCGCGGCACGCACACGTCGAGCGCCTCGGCCTCAACACGATCGGCAAGCGCGCCGATGAGTTCTGGCGAGACGAACGGCATATCGCAGGCGACGATCGCCACGAGCGGCAATCGGGCCGCGGCCAACGAGCTCGCGATGCCGCGCATGGCACCCGCCGGTCCTTCAAGGTCCGCCACCACACGCGGCACCAGGCCGCCAAACGCGCGCTCCTCAAGATAGGCAAGCTCGCTGGGACGCGAAGTCGTCACGACCAACTCGCCGGCAACTGGCGCCAGCCGACCCAGCACACGCTCGATGAGCGGCTCGCCGCAAAACGCCATGCGCGCCTTATCGCAGCCCATGCGCGAGGACAGCCCGCCCGCTTGGACGACACAAGAAAGATCGGCACGTCTTACGGTAGTCATACGGCAAAACACCTCCATCGGCATGTTCGAAACCCGACACACGAAGCCAAATACCGCCGCCGAAATAACGGCGCTACGAAAAGCTCGTGCAAAAACAAAACAGCGCCTTTGCGGCACGCAGCAAGACCGCGAGCACAAAAGCGCTGGTAGCGTATGGCGGGAACGTATGTGAATCGAACACATCCAAGACGTTTTGCACGCCTCGCAACGGTTTTGAGGACCGCGGAGCCCACCGGAGCCCATCCGTTCCCAAGTGCGGCGGTATTTTACCAAACCGAGCGGGCCCCATCCCAAAAAGACGAGCAAGAAGTTGCGGTGGAATAGTTCTTGCTTAGGCTGCAAGACCCCAAAAACAGGAACTATTTCACCGCAACTGAGGAGGCGGGAGCGGGTAACCGGCCTAGCGCAGGGAGCGCAGGCCGCCGGCGTCCTTGTCGAGCACCGTAAAGCGCACGGCATCCAGGTGCTCCAAGATGCTGATGGCACGTTTGCGCGACACACCCAGGGCCTCGCGCAGTACGCTCGTGGTGGCAGCACCGCCGGCTGCCTCAATGGCGGCGGCAACAAGCTCGCGCGCATGGGCCTCGGCGGCAGCGGACAGGGCAACGTCGCGCTCGACCTTAACGATCGAGCGGTTGAGCGAAAGCTCGCGCAGGGCACGCGTCATGGTGTCGCGGCCGAGCTGCAGCTGTTCGCCCACCTCGGGAAGCGCCGGTGCGTCCAGGCCAGCCTCGTCAAGCAGCGCGACAATGCGCTCGCAAGCCTCTCGCACCACGCGTGCCGCCGCGGCGGCCGAATGCGGATCGAATACCTCGGCGCCCTCGGCGGCGCACACGCCGCGCGAGCAGCCCTCGGCAATCAGAGCCGCGGCAACGCCTTCATTAGCGGCAGGCCACGCAGCATGGGCAACGGCGCCGGGCGTAAAGCCCGTCTCCTTGGGAGACGCCGCATGCATGGCTGACAGGGTCGTCGCCAGTGCATCCATCGCGGCGTCGAGCGCGGAAGAATCTGCATACAGCGAGCCACCCGAGCCAGCAAGCGCGCAAGCAGCGCCCTGCGCCACCAGCCCGCGCAGCGCGGTATCGACCTCGCCGATACCAAGATCCAAACCCCTAGCAACATCAACGGCCGCAACCGGCAGCGTCTGCAGCGCCAGCCACGCCTCAACACCAGCGGCGGTATCGCCGGCCTCAAGCGCCACATACAGTGCACGCTCTCCTTCGGCAAGCTCGCGCGAGCGACGGCAGCGCGAAAGCAGCACACGCCCGCCGCCAATGAGCATAACGGGCGAATACGACAGCACCACGGCATGGTCTCCGGCTCGCAGCGGCAGCGGCTCCTCCAAGCGCACTTGTACGGTACGGGTCTCGCCCACCGCCATAGGAGCCTCGCCTTCCAAAAGCATGATGCGGCCAACAACCTCGGCCGTGCCGGCCATCACATGCACGCGCGCGCCCGACTCGAGCACGCGCGGCTTGGCGCCCTCGCGACCCAAGTAGGTAAACGTCATCATAAAGCGCAACGTCTGACCAAAACGGCCCTCCACGCCGAGCATCTCACCGCGATCGAGCGCGGCGACAGCATCGCCCACCAAGTTGAGCGCCACACGCTGACCGGGCAACGCCTGCTGCGTGTCGCCATGCACCTGGATCCCGCGTACGCGGCAGACCGTGCGCGACGGCAGCGCGACGAGCTCATCGCCCACCGCAACCGGCGCATCGTGCAGCGTTCCCGTCACGACGGTGCCGGCGCCCTTGATCGTAAAGCAGCGGTCGATCGGCAGGCGCGGCGCGGCATCGGTGAGCTCGGCGCGGGCACGGCAGGCATCCCAGCAAGCGGCAACCTGATCGTCAAGCGCAGCCAGCAGGTCATCGATTCCTGCGCCGGTCTTGGACGACACCGACACCATCGGCGCGTCGGCAAACACGGTATCCGAAAGAAAATCGTCCACGTCGAGCTCGGCCAGCTCAATCATTTCGCTATCGGCCAGGTCGCACATCGTCAGCGCGACCACCATATGCGTAACGCCCAGCAGCTCCAGCACATGCACGTGCTCGCG
>CABSNX010000113.1 GCA_902479205.1 uncultured Collinsella sp.
TATAAGAGACAGGTTGTTCTTTGGTTTTGGACTCATCCCCACAGCCGTGGCCTATGTCTTATATATGCAGGGTCTGTCCATGGGGCTCGAGACGTCGAAAGTTCCCGTCGTAATGTCATTCGAGACGGTCGTCACCGTACTGCTGGGCATTGGTGTCTACGCCGAGCCCGCCGGCGCGATCAAGGTCCTGGGCATCGTGCTGGTGCTCGCGTCCATCCTGATCATGAACACCGACTTCTCCAGGCTGCGCAACAGCGTCATTGTCAAACGTATTGTCGAGAGCATGACCTTTAAGCCCAACGCGTGGTGGACCGAAAAATCTCAGGACATGGATCTGTTTAAGGAACGCACTGGCATCGCGCTGGAGCCCACCGTGCAGGAAAGCCCCTGGTACTTCGTGCGATAGAGGATTGTGCACGGCGTCTGGCCTGGGGTTATCCAGCCAGCGCCGGCCTATCCAGCCCCAACGTTTCAAGTACGTTAAACCCGTCAACGGTCGATTTTCACCCGCGAACGGTCTTTATACTAATTAGCAATATAAGCAACGTATAAGACGTTATAATGACCATAACGAAAAGGAGGAGGCAAGATGAATCAGATCATTCTCGCATCTCATGGCGGCCTGGCCGCAGGCGCCAAAGACACGCTCGAGATGGTTCTCGGCGACGTGTCGAACGTCCACGTCGTGTCGCTTGCTCGTGACGACAAGGAGCCCATCACCAATAAGGTGGACGCCATGATCGCCACGTTCAACGCGGACGACAGCGTCTATGTGCTGACCGATATGCTCGGCAGCTCGGTCAACAACAACATGGTCGAGCTTTCCAAGAACGGCACGAAGTTCACGGTTGTCAGCGGTTTCAACATCCCGCTGGCGCTCACGCTCGCTATGAGCCCCGTCCCCGTCAAGGGCGCCGAGCTTGCGGCCCTCATCAACGAGGCCCGCACCGGTCTGACCAACCCCAACGCACCGGTCGAGGCCGCCGCGGCTCCCGCCAAGAAGGTCAAGGCGTCCCGTCACAGCTCCGGTCCCGCCAAGATCGTCCTCGCACGTCTCGACTACCGTCTGCTGCACGGCCAGGTCGTCTTTACCTGGACCACCAAGGTTCAGGCCGAGCGCATCATCGTCGTCGACAACGCTGCCGCCAACGATGACATCAAGAAGGGCGCTCTTAAGCTGGCCAAGCCCCAGGGCGTTCGCCTGAACGTCTTCACCGTCGAGCGTGCCCTCGCCAAGATGGACAAGCTCAACACCCTCGGCGAGCGCGTCATGTTCGTCTTTGGCAACACTGCCGAGATGCTGCAGTTCTGCCAGGGCTACAAGCTCGACGCCATCAACCTGGGCGCCACCGCCAACCACGACGGTGCTGATCAGGTCGGCGGCAAGGACAGCTCCGTCTTCCTCGACGCCAACCAGAAGGCCGACGTCAACCAGCTGCTCGACATGGGCATCAAGCTCTACGTCCAGCAGACCCCTACGTATCAGAGCGTCGACATCGACGCCAAGCTGTAATCAACCAGGCTTTTGCCTGACTGAAAGGAGAAGGGTATGAATACGTTCATCAGTGCGGTGCTCGTCGGCCTCGTCGGCGTGTTCTGCATGTGGGACTCCCGCCTGCTCGGTCGTCTTAACTTCGAGCAGCCCCTCGTTGGCGCTACGCTCGTCGGTCTGCTGCTGGGCGATGTGCCCACCGGCCTTGCCGTCGGTGCCGCCGTCGAGCTCGTGTCCATGGGCCTGGTGCAGGTCGGCGCCGCCGTTCCGCCCGATATGGTCCTGGGCGGCATCGTGGCCGCTGCCTTTGCGTGCCTGACCGATGCTTCCGCCGAGACCGCCATGACGATCGCCATCCCGGTCGCCGTCCTGGGTCAGCTCCTCGGCATCGTGTTCCGTTCCATCATCGCCGCCCTCACCCATGTGGCAGATAGCGCGATCGATAACGGAAAGTTCAAGACCGCCTACCGTATGCACATCTGCGCCGGCTCCGGTCTGTACGCCGTCATGTACTTCCTGCCGATCTTCCTCGCCGTCTTTGTTGGCACCGACCTGGTTCAGGCCATCGTCAACATGGTTCCCGAGTGGCTGTCCACTGGTCTTAACGTTTCGACCAAGATCATGACCGCCTACGGCTTGGCCCTGCTGCTCACCATGATGATCAAGAAGGGTATGACTCCGTTCCTGTTCATCGGTTTCCTGCTCGCCGCTTACCTCAACCTGTCCGTCATCGCGGTCGCTCTGATCGGTGTGTGCCTGGCTGTCGTCTTCATGGGCTTCAAGTTCAACGGTTCCCATGCAGCCGCCGGTGTCGATTCCGACTATGATCCGCTCGAAGACGACGAAGACTAAGGAGGAACACACTATGGCAACCGCAACCAAGGACGTGTCCCTGAACAAGAAGGTCAGCCAGTTCTTCTGGCGCTCCTGGGCCATCCAGGCCTCTTGGAACTACGAGCGTCAGATGAACATGGGCTTCCTCTACGGCATGGTTCCCACGCTTGATCGCCTCTATCCGGATGAGTCCGACCCCAAGCAGCTCGCTGCTAAGAAAGAGGCTTACCACCGTCACATGGCGTTCTACAACTGCACCCCGCAGACGAGCGCTTTCATCCTGGGCCTCGCCGCCTCCATGGAGGAGGAGTACGCCAAGGATCCCGAGAACTTCGATCCCGATTCGATCAACGCGGTCAAGACCTCCCTCATGGGTCCGCTTTCCGGCATCGGTGACTCCTTCTTCCAGGGCACCATCCGCGTTATCGCCTTTGGCCTGGGCGTTCAGCTGGCTCAGCAGGGCTCCATCATGGGCCCGATCCTGGCCATGCTCATCTCCATCGTCCCCTCTGTGCTGATCACTTGGTTCGCAGCCAAGATGGGCTATCAGGGCGGCCACGAGTACCTGAGCAAGCTTCAGGGCGGCGACCTCATGGAGAAGCTCATGTATGTCTGTGGCATCGTGGGTCTTATGTCCGTGGGCGGCATGATCGCCACGCTGATCGGCGCCACTACCCCGCTGCAGTTCGCTGAGGGTACCGTCGTTATCCAGGACATCCTGGACGGCATGATGCCCCAGATGATCTCCCTCGGCCTCACCGGCCTTATGTACTGGCTCATCAAGAAGAACGTCAACACCGGTTGGCTTCTCGTGATCGCCATTGTGGGCGGCATCGCCCTCTCCGCGGCCGGCATCCTGGCCTAGTCGCGACTAAGCGCCTAACCGCTTTCCCCCGGGGGCCTGCCTGGCATCCCATACCCCAGGCAGGCTTCCATCCCCAAAATGTGACAAAGGGCAGTCCCTTTGTCACATCCTCAACGGGCCGGCGACTCGGTCCAAACCACGGTAACCCTGCGAGCGCCCGGCAATGTGGCGCCGCAAAAATCGAAAGGAATGTGTCAGATGTACGAGATCGACCTTAACCTCCCTAAGCAGATCGTCGCTGACGTCCTGTCCAACCACGAGATCCACAGCGTCGCCTTCGTCGGCTGCGGCGCTTCCATGTCCGACCTTTACCCCGCCAAGTACTTCCTGGCCAACAACACGGACAAGCTGAACGTTCAGATCTTCACCGCTAACGAGTTCAACTACGACACGCCCTCCTGGGTCAACGAGCACACCTTCGTGATCACCTGCTCCCTCGGTGGCTCCACGCCCGAGACCGTCGAGGCCAACAAGACCGCCAAGAAGCACAATTGCCCGGTCGTCTCCCTCACCAACAAGGCTGGCTCCGCTCTGACCGTCGACGCCGACCACGTCATCGTTCACGGCTTCCACGCCAACTACGCTGCCAAGTGCGAGAAGCCCGGCTATGCTATCGCTCTTGCTCTCGAGATCCTTCAGCAGACCGAGGGCTATGACCACTACGAGGACATGATCACCGGCCTCACCAACATCTTCGATCTCTGCGAGAACGCCGCTCAGCACTGCAAGAAGCTCGCCAAGAAGTTCGCCGAGGACTTCAAGGACGACAAGATGATTTACTTCATGGCTTCCGGTGCCTCCGAGAAGATGGCTTATTCTCACGCCGCCTTCCTGTTCACCGAGATGCAGTGGATCGACGCCGCCGCCTACAACACCGGCGAGTACTTCCACGGCCCGTTCGAGGTTTCCACCGAGGGTAAGCCCTACGTCTTCTTCATGTCCGATGGCGCCACCCGTCCGATGGACGCCCGCGCCCTCACCTTCCTTGAGCGCATGGGCGCCAAGGTCGCTCTGATCGACTCCAAGGACTACGGCCTGGCTGACGCCGTGCCCGCGAGCGTCATCACCTACTTCAACCCGCTGCTGCACCTCGCCGTTATGCGTGAGTACGGCAACCAGATCGCCGAGGCCCGTCAGCACCCGCTGACCATGCGTCGCTACATGTGGAAGCTTTCCTACTAATCACAAGTAAGTAGACCTTACGGGTTGATTGAGAGGGGATGGGGTTTGCGCCCCGTCCCCTTTTTTGCTCTGGGGAGGGCGTGTTCGTCGTTCCATAAAACCCCAGATAAAACCTACCAAAATAAACCTGTCCCTTTTTGGCAGGTGGGGAGGAGATGCGTATGATCAAGGCAGTGCTGTTTGACATGGACGGCGTGCTGGTCGATACCGAGTGGTTCTACAACCGTCGCCGCGTGGCGTTTATGGAAGAGAAGGGGTTTCACTTTGACGAGATTCCCGATCTTTCGGGATCTAACGAGCCCGCCATTTGGGAGGCGCTGGTGCCCGACGATGTTGAGCTGCGCGAGCGCCTGCGCGTGGAGTACAAGCAGGTCTACAGTCCGGACCATCCCGTTCCGTATGCCGAGCTGCTCAACGAGCAGACGGAGCCGGTGATGCGTGAGCTGCACGAGCGCGGCGTGAAGTGCGCTATCGCGAGCTCGTCCTATCGTGAGCTGATCGACGAGCTGGTGGAGATCGCCGGTATCGCCGACGTGCTGGACTACACCATCAGCGGTCACGAGTGCAGTGCGTTTAAGCCCGACCCCGAGATCTACCTGCGTGCCATGGAGGCGCTGGGGGTGGAGCCTGCCGAGTGCCTGGTTATCGAGGACTCGCCTTTGGGTATCGAGGCCGGCAAGCGCTCCGGCGCCCGCGTCCTGGCGCTGCGCCCGCACGAGGGCGTCAACCTCGATCAATCGCGAGCCGATGCCGTTATCGATAATCTGACCGACATTTTGGCCGCTTTGTAGTGTCAATCCGCCGCGAGAAGCACGGGTTCAAACGTTTTTTGTGGTGGACTGGCTCAATTTGGTTTCGATTTTGATCCGTTTGGCTTCGATTCGGGCTAAGTGAGTAGACTTTTTGGCGCAGGCCGAGCACAATGCATATCTTCCTTTGTAAAACCGCAGGTCACAGAGTTGGCGGTTTTGGGTGTGCTCGGCAGATTGTAATAAGTCTACTCACTTGTAATTTGGGCCTTTGGTCGTGGGGGTTGCTGGTCCCGCTTTGGTCGTCGAGAGAGGGCGAATTAAAGCGCCTCCTCTCGCTCCATGCTACAATCGCGAGCATGCCCCACAACTATATCTGCCTTCGAAGGGAGCCTACGTGGCGAACGCCATCGATCAGCTCACGGACCGCGTGCTCATGCTCGGCCGTCTCACCATCGTCCGCCGCGCCATTACTGCAGTGGCGGTCACCATTTCCGCCGTTCTCCAGACATTTCTGATCCAGGCATTCATTCAGCCCGCCGACCTGCTTCCGAGCGGCCTCACCGGCGTCGCGGTCCTGCTCGATCGCGTTACCTCGCTCGGCGGCGTTCACATCGACATCTCGCTCGGTATGCTCGCGCTCAACATCCCCGTGGCGCTCCTATGCTGGAGCGGCATTAGCAAGCGCTTCGTCATCTTCTCGATGATGCAGGTCGTGCTCTCATCGCTGTTCCTCAACGTCTTTCACTTCGCGCCGTTTTTGGGCGACAAGATCATGCTCATCATTTTTGGCGGCGTGGTCTCGGGTCTGGGCGCTGCCATCGCGCTTAAATCCGGCGCATCCACTGGCGGCACCGACTTTATCGCGCTGTGGGTTTCCAACCACACGGGCAAGACCATCTGGGGCGTCATCTTTGGTTTCAACTGCTTTATCCTGGCGATCTTTGGTTTTATGTTTGGCTGGGACAAGGCGGCGTATTCCATCGTGTTCCAGTTTATTTCGACCAAGACCATCGACAGCTTCTATCGTCGCTACGACCGTGTGACGCTGCAGATCACGACGCGTAAGGCAGACGAGGTCATGACCGCCTATGTTGACCATTTTCAGCATGGCATTAGCTGTGCCGAGGTCATTGGCGGATACAGCCGCGAGAAGATGTACCTGCTGCACGCCGTTGTATCGACCTACGAGAGCCAGGACATTATCAAGCTGGTGTGCGACATTGATCCCGGCGCCGTGATCAATGTGTTCCACACGCTCAACTTTGTGGGCGGCTGGTGGGGCGGCCATGTCGACGAGCCCATGCCCACGGCCGTTCCCGATCCCGACAAGCCCGCGCGCA
>CABSNX010000114.1 GCA_902479205.1 uncultured Collinsella sp.
CTACACAAGGCTATTCGTCGGCAGCGTCAGATGTGTATAAGAGACAGGTGCTACGGTCGCTCGCCGCATGCTCGATGCTAACGGTTGTAGCGCCGTGGGCATCAAGGGCGTTGCCGGCGAGCTCACCGATCATTACAACCCGCAGGACAACAACCTGTATCTGTCGGATGCCAACCGTTCGGGCGGGTCGGTCGCAAGCGTTGCCGTCGCCTGCCACGAGGCGGGCCATGCCGCCCAGCGTCAAAGTGGTTATGCCATGATGAAGGTACGCACCGCTTTGGTCCCCGTCGTCAACTTTACCCAGAACACCTGGACGATCGTGCTGCTCATGGGCCTGTTCATGAACATCGCGGGGCTCACGACCCTCGCGCTAGTCTTCTTCTCGTTTAGCGTGCTGTTCCAGCTGGTTACGCTGCCGGTCGAGATCGATGCCAGTCGCCGCGCCGTGGCGTATATCGAGCAGTCGGGCATGAGTTCCAAGCAGGTCAACGGCGCCAAGAAGGTGCTGACGGCAGCCGCGCTTACCTATGTGGCCGCAGCGCTCACCTCGATTATTCAGCTGCTCTACCTGATGGCTCGCTATAACAGAAACTCCAACCGATAACAAATGGGACCGACGGGCGCCGTGGGGATTTGTGTCCCCGCGGCGCTGTACTATGTGTTGGACTTGAATTTGCGCAGGGCCGGAGCCCATGTGCACGATGACGAAAGGGGGCTGCGTGGCAGGCTGGAATCTGACCGGCAATACCGTTTCCGCCGAGTTCGACGGATCGGACGAGCGGGAGCGCAAAGAGCTCAGCGTGAGCCAAGCGGTGGAGATCGCCGCCGGTGCGCTCGATGCCATTCCGCAGCTGAGCGTTTTGGGTGAGGTCACGGGTTTTCGTGGTCCCAATGCCCGAAGCGGCCACTGCTACTTCCAAATCAAGGACGACTCGGCCGCCGTTGACTGCATCATCTGGAAGGGCGCCTACCTTAAGCGCACCTTCGATTTGCGTGACGGCATGCAGGTGAGCTTTAAGGGCAGCTTCAATCTCTATAAGGCCACGGGCCGCATGAGCTTTGTCGCTCGCTCGTTTTCGCTGGCGGGGGAGGGCCTGCTGCGTCAACAAGTGGCTCAGTTGGCCGAAAAGCTGCGTCGCGAGGGCCTGATGGACGAAGCGCGCAAGCGCCGCATTCCGGTGTTTTGCTCGCGTGTGGCGGTCGTCACCTCGCTTTCGGGTGCCGTAATCGACGACGTTAAGCGCACATTGCGCCGTCGCAACCCGCTCGTCGAGCTTGTCTGCGTGGGCGCAAAGGTCCAGGGCGAGGGTGCGCCGGCAGAGCTTATTGAAGGCTTGCACCGCGCCGCTGCCATTACGCCGGCGCCCGATTGCATTTTGCTCGTGCGTGGCGGCGGTTCCTTCGAGGACCTCATGACCTTTAACGACGAGGAGCTTGCCCGCGCGGTGGCAGCTTGTCCCGTGCCCGTGGTGACCGGTATTGGGCATGAGCCTGATACCTCGATCTGCGATATGGTGAGTGACCGTCGCGCCTCCACGCCCACGGCGGCGGCCGAATCGGTGGCGCCGGCTATGACGGAGTTGGCCGACGTGCTCGAGACACGCCATCAGCGTCTGGGCGCCGCGATGGCATCGATGATTGGGTCGGATCAGGTTGATTTGGAGATGCTCGACCAGCGCGGTCGTCGGGCCTGGGACACCTATACGGCTCGTCTGGGCGATGCGCTCGATGCGGCCGCGTGCCGCCCGTGCCTCAACGACCCAACGTTTATGGTCGAGCGTCGCGAGTCTGAGCTTGCCCTGACGGCCGATCGTCTGTCCGGCGCCATAACGCGTTCGGTTGGGGCCTTCCGCTCCAACTTCGAGCGTCTGCCCGAGCGCTTGGTCGCAAGCACCTCAGGGCTCGATGGCAAGCGCCATGCGCTCACGCTTGCGAGTTCCCGTCTGGAGCATCAGGGGCGCACAATGCTCAACAAGTCAGCGTCCGACTTGGGCCGTGCAGCGGCTTCGCTCGATGCCCTGTCGCCGCTCAAGGTACTTGCCCGCGGTTACTCCATCGCGTACAGCGATGATGGGGTGGCTACGAGCGCCAAGACCTTTAAGCCGGGCGACGCCATCCGCGTGCGCATGGCAGACGGTAACGTTGCGGCAACGGTCGATACGGTCGAGTAGGCCGCGTTTCATAGCGATAAACCTTTAGGAAAGGAAACAGATATGGCAGAGAAGACCCCGGTCGAGCAGCTTACGTACAAGCAGGCTTCGCAGGAGCTGGAGCTCATTATCCGCAGCCTGGAGTCGGGCGATATGGAGCTCGAGGAGTCGCTCGAGAGCTACACCCGCGGCGTCGAGCTCCTCAAGAGCCTGCGCACCCGCCTGTCCGATGCCGAGCAGAAGGTCTCGGTGCTCCTGAAGGACGTCGACGGCAACGACGTGCTCGCCGACGGCGAGGCCGCCAACACCGACGACAACCTCTCGTTCTAACCATCTCGACCAAATATAATTACCTTGGTCTGTAAGAAAGGAACCAGCTATGTGTGATTGCATCTTCTGCAAAATCGCCAACCACGAGATCCCCTCGACCGTTGTCTATGAGGACGACCAGGTCATCGCGTTCGACGACCTTAACCCCCAGGCGCCGGTCCACACGCTCGTGATTCCCAAGAAGCACTACAGCGACATCGCCGACAACGTGCCTGCCGAGACCATGGGCGCCATGGCTCACGCCATCCAGGAGGTCGCCAAGGCCAAGGGTCTGGAGGACGGCTTCCGCGTCATCTCCAACAAGGGCGTCAACGCCGGTCAGACCGTCATGCACTTCCACATGCACGTCCTCGGCGGCAAGAACCTGGGCGAGAACCTCATCTGAGGACGCCTCTTCCGTGCAATGAAACGGAAGCTTAGGCACCGATAACTTATATATCAACGCAATAAACCCGAGCGCGAGGGCGTTTGGGTTTATTATTGAAGCGTATGTAACCTGGCGGCGCCACACCGCCTGTTAGTAGGGAGACACATGAACGTTCTGGTCGTCAACGCAGGATCTTCGACGCTTAAGTATCAGGTCATCGATACCAAGTCCCACAAGGTGTCCGCAAAGGGCTCCTGCGAGCGCGTCTGCTTTACCGGCGGTACCTTCACCCACGCTGCCAACGGTTCCAAGAAGGTGACCGAGAACATCGAGTTCCCCGACCACAAGGTCGCCATCGAGGTCGTCCTGAAGGACCTCGAGGCCAACGGCGTCAAGATCGAGGGCATCGGCCACCGTATCGTTCAGGGCGGTTGGTACTTTGGCGACTCCTCCCTCGTCGACGAGGACGTCCTCGCCAAGATCCGCGAGGTCGCTCCGCTCGCCCCGCTGCACAACAACCCCGAGGCCAACGTTATCGAGTACTGCCTCGAGCAGTATCCCGACCTGCCCAACGTCACGGTCTACGACACTGCTTTCCACTTCAACATGCCCGAGGTCGCCAAGACCTACGCCCTGCCCAAGGACGTTTGCGACAAGCTGCACATTCGTAAGTACGGCGCCCACGGCACCAGCTACCGTTACATCTCCAAGAAGGTTGCCGAGATGACCAACGGCGAGGCTCGCAAGGTCGTCGTGTGCCACATCGGTTCCGGTGCCTCCCTGTGCGCTATCGAGGACGGCAAGTGCATGGACACCACCATGGGCCTCACCCCGCTCGACGGCGTCATGATGGGCACCCGCTGCGGCTCCATCGATCCTGCTACCGTGTGCTACCTGCAGCGCGAAGGCGGCTACACCTTCGACGAGGTCGACGAGATGATGAACAAGAAGTCCGGCCTTTTGGCTGTGACCGGCGGCAAGACCAACGACTGCCGCAACGTTGAGGAGCTCGCCGCTGCCGGCGACCCCGAGGCCCAGCTCGCCTTCGATATGTTCGTCTACAAGATTGCCGCCAAGGCCGCCGAGATGGCCACTTCCATGTGCGGCATGGACACCCTGGTCTTTACCGCCGGCATCGGCGAGCACGCTCCGGCCGTTCGCGCTGGCGTGGCCGACCGTCTGGCCTTTATGGGCGTCAAGATGGACCATGCCCGCAACGCCCTGCGCGGCGACGGCGCTTGGTGCCTGTCCGCCAAGGATTCCAAGGTCAAGATCTTCGTCATCCCCACGGATGAGGAGTTCATGATCGCTTCCGACGTCGAGCGCATCGTCAACAGCAAGTAATTGCAAGAGGGGAGGGGCTGGACGACCAAGTGCCGTTCAGCCCCTCTTTTGCGCTCGTTTGGCGATATGTCTGATAGCTATTTATCAAGATGTGATAACTTCTTATTAAAATGCGGTCGCCTTAAGAGGTCTGCGTCGACCGTATTGCACTGCAAAGGAGTCTCATGAACGTACTTGTTGTCAACGCCGGCAGCTCAAGTCTTAAATATCAGCTTCTGGATACCGATACCCGCGAGGTTTTCGCCAAGGGCAACTGCGAGCGTATCGGCTCGGACATGGGTATCTTTGGTCATTCCGAGAACGGTGGCGCCAAGCAGACCGAGGAGGTTCCCCTCCCCGATCATCGCTCTGCTATCGCTCGCGTGCTCGAGGAGCTCGAGAAGACCGACTTTACGATCGATGGCATCGGCCACCGTATCGTTCAGGGCGGCTGGCACTTCGATGATTCCGCAGTCGTTGACGACGAGGTCATGGCTAAGATCCTTGAGGTGGCCCCGCTCGCCCCACTGCACAATTACGGCGAGGCCGCAGCAATCGAGTATTGCCGCGAGAAGTATCCGGAGCTGCCCAACGTCGCCGTTTTCGATACCTCGTTCCACATGACCATGCCCGAGGTCGCCTACACCTACGCGCTGCCCAAGGACGTGTGCGACAAGTATCACGTGCGAAAGTACGGTGCCCACGGTACGAGCCACCGTTACGAGTGGATGATGGCCAAGGAAATCCTGGGCTCGCGCTGCCATCGCCTGCTTTCGTGCCATCTGGGCAACGGTGCTTCGCTTGCCGCCATTGAGGACGGTGTGTGCCGCGATACCACGATGGGCCTCACGCCGCTTGACGGCCTGATGATGGGCACCCGTTGCGGTTCCATCGACCCGGCCACCGTGTGCTATCTTCAGCGCGAGGGCGGCTACAGTTACCAGGAAGTCGACGACATGATGAACAAGCAGTCCGGTCTGCTTGCCATCTCGGGCATCTCCAACGATGCCCGCGACATCCGTACGCGCGCCTCCGAGGGTGACGAGCGCTGCCTGCTCGCCTTCGATATGTTCGCCTACAAGGCCATGCAGCAGGCCGGTTCCATGATCGCTTCTATGGCGGGCGTGGATACCATCACCTTTACCGCGGGCATCGGCGAGAACGACTGGTCGATCCGCAAGGCCTTCTGCGACTGCTTCGAGTGGCTGGGCGTGCGCATCGACAACAACAGGAACCGCGAGGCCGTGGGTAACGGCCCGCAGGTCATCAGCGCCGCCGGCTCTTCCGTCACGGTCATGGTCATCCCCACAGACGAGGAATACATGATCGCCCACGACGTCGAGCGTCTGACCAAGAACAACTAACGCGCGCATTTGCAAGTAAACGAAAGGCCTCCAGAGCAACAGCTCCGGAGGCCTTTTTGCGAGCAAGCGGAAATTCCAGCCCCAAAGTGATCATCGCCGGCAACGCCTACGCTCCCAGCAACGGTGCCCGACCACTCAAATCTTCAGCCCCAATTCGTAGCCAAGCCGCCGTCCACCCCAGATACCCTGATTACTACGTAGTTGTAGAAGGCCGTACGGGCTAACCCCTGAAAACACTCCGCAGACCAGAAACGCCCCCGTTCGTAGCTCCGAAGGAGCAGAACGGGGGCGTTTCATTGGTCGAGGACGTTTTCAGGGGTTAGCCCGTACGCCCTTCGGGGGAGTGCGTCCGCTACTCAGCCATCTGAGCCTGGACGGCGGTGATGGCCACGACACCCACGATGTCGTCGGCAGAGCAGCCGCGCGACAGGTCGTTGACCGGCTTGGCGATGCCCTGCAGGATGGGACCGTAGGCGTCAGCGCCAGCGAAGCGCTGGACCAGCTTGTAGCCGATGTTGCCTGCCTCGAGGTCGGGGAACACGAGCACGTTGGCCTTGCCGGCAACGGAGGAGCCGGGAGCCTTGAGCTGGGCGACGGTGGGGACGATGGCGGCATCGAGCTGCAGGTCGCCGTCGATGGCGAGCTCGGGAGCCTTCTCCTTGCAGAACTTCACGGCCTCCTGGACCTTCTTGGCGACCTCGCCACCGGCGGAGCCCATGGTGGAGTAGGAGAGCATGGCCACGTGCGGCTCGACATTGCCCATGAAGGTGGACCAGGAGTGGGCCGAGGCGATGGCGATCTCGGAGAGCTCGTCGGAGGACGGGTTGATGTTGAGGCCGCAGTCGGCGAAGATCAGCGTGCCGTCGGTGCCGAACTGCGGCTGTCTCTTATACACATC
>CABSNX010000115.1 GCA_902479205.1 uncultured Collinsella sp.
GAGTGCCTCGGTCTCGGGCTTGAGCTCGCCGCCCAGCACCACGGTACGCATACCGCGCAGGGCGAGATGCTGAGCATGGAGCACAGAATCAGTCACATAGGTGACATCTTCAAGGTGTGGAAGATGCTCGATGAGCTTGAGCGTCGTCGAGCCCGAGTCGATGTATACAAAGCTCTCGGGCTCCACGAGCGCCGCCGCACGGGCGCAGATGCGCTCCTTGTCGTCGTTATGGAGATCACTGCGCTCATTGAGCGTTAGGTCGCGCGTTACGTGCGCGCGCTCCAGGCTCGTCGCGCCTCCGTGCACCTTGGCGATGCGGTGCGCGCGGTCGAGCGTTTGCAAGTCACGGCGAATGGTGGACGGTGTCACGCCCAGGGCCTCGGCAAGCTCCGGCACGGTAACCGAGCCGGCCTGCTGCACCATCGACACGATCGCGTTGAGCCTATCTTCCGCAAGCATCGCTTACTCCTCCTCGGGGTACACGACTCCCCAGTCGGTGCGAAGCTTGGTCATAAGCTCCATAACATCAGAAGCATAATCCAGCAGCTCGCGCTTGGAGTCGTCGCCGGCAACGGCCTTCTCAAGATCGGCCATCTCATAGCAAAGGGCGTAAGCCTCGGTGCCCGCGTGGACATCCTCGCGGTGGCCGTCCGCAGTCCACACGATGGTCGCGTGATCGGCACGCGGATACTCGTTGACCTCGATATAGCACTTGTCAAAGCTGATGACCGAGCGCTTGGGCTGCTTGGAATGGAGCGTAAGGCTCACGACGCCCAGCTGTTGCTCGGCATTACGGCAGACGATGCCGCCCGCAACGTCGACACCGGTCTCACAGGTATTGCCCAGCGAAACGACCTCAGCGGGCTGGCTTGCCATAAACAGGCGCATAACGGAAAGCGCATAGACGCCAATGTCGAGCATGGCGCCGCCGGCGAGACTACGGTTGTAGAAGCGGTTGGTCAGGTCGCCGTACTCCTTATAGCTGCCAAAGTTGAGTTGGGCGAGGTTCATGCGGCCAAACTCGCCGGCATCCATGCGGCGGCGCAGCTCTTGATACAGGGGCATGTGGAGCACCGTAGTGGCGTCCATAAGGACCACGTTATGCTCGTCGGCAATGGCACGTGCCTCGTCGAGCTCGGCGGAATTGAGAGTAATGGCCTTCTCACAGAGCACGTGCTTGCCAGCTGCCAGAGCGGCGCGCAGGTAAGTGATATGCGTGTTATGCGGGGTGGTGATATAGACTGCGTCAATGTTCGGATCGGCATAGAGATCCTCGACCGTGTCATAGACCTTCTCGATGCCATACTGATCAGCAAAAGCTTGAGCCTTTGACAGCGTGCGGTTGGCGACGCCCGCAAGCTTGCGGCCGGCAAGAGCGAGAGACTGGGCCATCTGGTTGGCGATAACGCCGCACCCGATCACAGCCCAACGAAGCTCGGGAGCCGTAAAGATATCATCGGGGAATGGCTTGTCCTGGACCGAAGCGAACGCTGCTTTTGCTGCTGCCGCAGCGTCGAGTGGAGCCTGCTTGGAATCTGCCATATATGCCTCCTGCATCGTGAAAAGTCTTTCATTTCTGACAGCTCTATATTCGCACAAATGCGCGTGTATGTGCGTGCTTCTGCGTGTATTACCGCTAAATGGCCAAAGTTCAGCAGCAGACGGCGCATATACACGCATACTCACGCAATCATGCGCACGCAAATACGCACTAATGCGCACCACCTGATCCCTTGGGGACGGAGGAAAACGGATCATTTGAGGCGTCGCGCCAGCCAGCAGTTGCCCTTTTAACCGTTGCCTCACCGAGTCCGCAACATCGCACAAGCTGACCGACTGTCACGCCAGCCTTTCGTGCGCGTATCATGATTGCACTACGTTGATTCTTATCGAGCGCCTTAATATCGCAGGCATCAAACGGGGCCGCGAGATGTCGAACAAGCCTCAGGGCATCTTCGTCTGATAGCTTTTCTCGCATTCCATAAGTTATTGACTCTAACTTCAGGACATCGTAAAGATGGCTTAGGTATGCGCGCTGATCAACACACAGCGAAGACAGTTCTTGAACTCGGCACATATCACAGAACGCAAATTCATCATGCCCCAATACAAACGCATTCAGGCTCGACCATCGATATCCAAGAATGGAACCACCATACGCTCTGGCGGGGTTTAGATGTACATAATCGATTGCAGTAAGAAAATGGCTGTCATCTAAGACAGGAGTGCTGTAAAAGCGGTCCTGAAACAAATGGCCGACACGCTGGTGCCTTGTATTGAAATTAAGCACATATGAGGAGAGAGCCCGCTTCATTGAGGGAGACATGGCATCCTTTGGATCTTCCAATACAAGATGGAGGTGATTGGACATAAAGCACCATGACAAAACCGAGATATCCGACTGGCGAAAACTATTTTTCAGACGAAGAAGCAATGCCATGCGATCGTCGTCATCCTCAAAAATGAGCTGATGAGCATTGCCTCTAGCGGTTACATGATATAGCCCGGTGGATGACTTTTGACGTGGCTGACGGGACATCTTGGCTCCTTTCGCTGAACGATTTAACGGCGGGCAGTAGCCAATATGCGAAAGTGCCAAACATGCAAGCCCATGATAGGTATTACCCGTTTGAAAAGAGCCCCATTCCAAATCATGCAAAATGATCCCTTGGGGACGGAGGAAAACGGATCATTACCGTCCGCAAGGGTGCCGGTGATCCGTTTTCCTCCGTCCCCAAGGGATCAAAAAAGGCCCGGGTGCCGTGGCATCCGGGCCTTTGCTAGCAACTTGATGTTGCGGGCAGCTTAGAACTTGTGGCCGCACTTCTTGCAGACGCGCAGCTTGTTCTTGCCGTCCTTCTCGTGACCGACGCGGGTAACCTTACCGCACTCGGGGCAAACGAGATTGACGTTGGAGGCATCGATGGGAGCCTCCTGCGAAACGATGCCGCCCTGCTGGTTGGCAGCGTTGGGCTTGACGGCCTTCTTGACGACCGAAACGCCCTCGACAACGACCTTGTTCTCGGCGGGGAGAGCACGCAGGACAACGCCCTGCTTGCCGCGATCCTTACCAGAGAGAACCTGGACCTTATCGCCCTTCTTGATATACATATATCTCCCCTAACTACAGGGTCTCGGGAGCGAGCGAGACGATCTTCATGTACTTCTTGTCACGAAGCTCGCGAGCGACGGGCCCGAAGATACGGGTGCCGACGGGCGAACCATCGTTGTTGATGACAACGCAGGCGTTCTCATCAAAGCGAATGTAGGAGCCATCCTTGCGGCGGATCTCCTTAACGGTGCGAACGACGACGCAACGGACAACGTCCTTCTTCTTGACGTTAGCGCCAGGGGTAGCCTCCTGGACAGCACCGATGAACGTATCGCCGATGCCTGCATAACGACGCTTGGAACCGCCAAGCACCTTGATGCAGCGAATCTTGCGAGCGCCGGAGTTGTCGGCGACGTTCAGCATGGTTTGCATCTGAATCATGGTAGATGTTCCTCCGAACTAAGAACCGAAGAGAGGTGCGCAGCCTTTATGCGGCCCGTGGTATGCAAGCCAGGCATACGCACATCTTCGGAAACGTACAAGTCGTAAGAGCGACTGCTTATTTAGCGCGCTCGACGACCTCGATGAGGCGCCAGCGCTTCATCTTGGACATAGGACGGGTCTCCATAACGCGAACGGTGTCGCCCACGCCAGCCGTGCACTCCTCGTCGTGAGCGTGCAGCTTCTTGGAGCTGGTCATCATCTTGCCGTACTTGGGGTGACGCTTGCGCTCGGTGACGGTGACGACGATGGTCTTGGCACCGGAGACGGAGGTAACGACACCCGTACGGACCTTACGCGAGTTACGCGAATCAGTCATGTTCTCTCCTTAGGTCCTACTCGGCGACAGCGGACTTCTCCGCTGCGATCTCGCGGGCGCGCTGCTCCGTGAGGACGCGAGCGATGTCCTTCTTCACGGTGTTGACGCGAGCGGTATTGTCCAGCTGGCTGGTGGCCATCTGGAAACGAAGGTTAAAGAGCTCGGCGCGCATTTCCTTCAGCTTCTCAACGAGCTGAGCGTCCGAGAGCTCACGAATCTCTGCGGGCTTCATTAGTTCTCCTCCTTGGCGGCGGCGGCGTCCTCAGCAGCCCACTTGGCCTCGAGAGCGGCCTCCTCAGCCATTTCCTTCTCGATGCGCTGCTCAGCGTTCTTGGCAACCACAATCTTGGTCTTGATGGGGAGCTTGTGCTGAGCAAGACGCAGGGCCTCGCGAGCGACCTCCTCGGGCACGCCCTTGACCTCGAACATGATGCGGCCGGGCTTGACGACGGCCACCCACTCCTCGGGGTTACCCTTACCAGAACCCATGCGAGTCTCGGCAGGCTTCTTGGTGATGGGCTTATCGGGGAAGATCGTGATGTAGACACGACCGCCACGCTTCATGTAGCGGGTCATGGCAATACGAGCGGCCTCGATCTGACGGTTGGTGATCCAATGGGCCTCGAGAGCCTGGATACCAAACTCGCCGAAATGCAGCTCGGTATTACCCTTGGCCTGGCCCTTCATGGAGCCACGCTGCACCTTGCGGTGAAGAATACGCTTAGGGGCAAGCACTACTGACCCCTCCTCTCGGAGTTACGACGACGAGGACGGGAAGAGCCCTCGAGTGCAGGGTTGGGAACGGGCTGGCCCGGGAGCTTCTCGCCCAGGTAAATCCAGACCTTCACGCCGCAAGCGCCCATGGTGGTGCTGGCGACAGCCGTGCCGTAGTCGATCTTGGCACGGAGGGTGTGCAGAGGCACGCGACCCTCGCGGTACCACTCACGACGGCCCATCTCGGCACCGCCGAGACGACCGGAGCACTGGATACGGATGCCCTTAGCGCCGGCCTTGCGGGCGGACTGGACAGCCTTGCGCATAGCGCGACGGAAGGCAACGCGGCCCTCGAGCTGCTCAGCGATGGACTGAGCAACGAGGTTGGCGTCGAGCTCGGGGCGCTTGATCTCGACAACGTCGACGGAGAGCTGGCCCTTGGAGACGCCAGCGACCTTCTCGAGCTCGGTGCGGAGGGTATCGATCTCGGCACCCTTCTTACCGATGACAACGCCGGGGCGAGCGGTGAGGATGATGACCTTCACCTTGTCGCCAGCGCGCTCGATCTCGACGCGGGAGACAGCTGCGCGGGAAAGACGCTTCTCGAGGTACTTGCGGATCTCGAGATCGTTACCGAGGGTCTTAGCGTAATCCTTCTCTGCGAACCAGCGGGAGCGCCAGTTCTCGGTGATGCCAAGACGGAAGCCGGTGGGGTAGACTTTCTGACCCATACAGCTTTACGCCTCCTTTCGAGGAGCAACGACGACGGTGATGTGGGAAGTACGCTTCAGAATGCGAGAAGCGGAACCCTTGGCGCGGGGACGGATGCGCTTAAGCGTCGGACCCTCGTCAACATAGGCAGCGGCGACAACCAGGTTGTCGGCACGCAGACCGTTGTTGTTCTCGGCGTTCGCAACGGCGGAACGGAGAACCTTCTCGACATCCACGGCGACGGCGCGGTCGCAGAAGTGGAGGATGTCGAAGGCCTGAGCGACAGGCTTGCGGCGGATCAGATCGACCACCAGGCGGGCCTTGCTGGGGGAAACACGCACGTACTTAGCGACGGCGCGAACCTCGGTGGCCTCAGTTTCAATAGACTTAGTTGCCATTTACGGTTAACCCCCTATTTGGCCTTGTGGCCACGGAACGTACGAGTCGGCGCGAACTCGCCGAGCTTGTGACCAACCATGGACTCGGTAACATACACGGGCACATGCTTGCGGCCGTCGTGGACGGCGATGGTGTGACCAACCATCTCGGGGAAGATGGTGGACGCGCGGGACCAGGTCTTCACGACGTCCTTCTTGCCAGCCTCGTTCATCGCGGTGATACGCGAGAGAAGGCGAGTCTCCACGAACGGGCCCTTTTTGAGACTTCTGCTCATAAGTGCTTTCTCCTAAAACTCGGTATCCGAAATTACTTCTTACGGCGACGAATGATGTGCTGGTTCGAGACCTTCTTCTTCTTGCGCGTACGAAGGCCCTTCGTCGGCTTACCCCAGGGGGTAACGGAGGGACGACCAGAGGTGTGGTTCTTGCCCTCGCCACCGCCGTGCGGGTGGTCGACAGGGTTCATGACGGTACCGCGGACGGTCGGGCGCACGTTCAAGTGACGCTTACGGCCGGCCTTGCCGATGACGATGTTGGCGTGATCGGCGTTGCCGACCTCACCGACGGTGGCGCGGCAGGTAACGAGGATGCGGCGCATCTCGGAGGAAGGCATACGGACGATAGCGTACCTGTCTCTTATACACATCTGACGCTGCCGACGAATAGCCTT
>CABSNX010000116.1 GCA_902479205.1 uncultured Collinsella sp.
ATCACACATCGTCACGCCCTCGGCAGCCAGCAGCGGCACCTTATTACCCTGGCCAAACGGCTCAAGGCGGGAAATCTGCTCGATGGTCTCGATATTCAATTCGGAAAGGTCGACCGTGGCGGCAACCTCGTCGGTGTCCTCAAAGTCCTCGGCGGGAAGCTCGGACAACACGGCGGAAAGGCGACGGCGGAACTCATCGAGCTTGGATGCCTCGATGGTCACACCCACCGCACCAGCATGTCCGCCGCGACGAATCATCAGGTCGGAACAGCGCTCGATGGCGTCAAACAGGTTAACTTTGCCCACCGAGCGACCAGAGCCGCGCGCGATACCGTCCTCGATCGAGAACAGCAGCGCCGGCACGTGGTAGCGGTTGGTCAGACGGCTTGCCACGATGCCCTTGACGCCCTCGTGCCAGCCTTCGCCGCCCACGACGATCACGCGTCCACCGTCATAGGTCTCCTCGACCTTTGCCATGGCATCGCGCGTGAGCTCCGCCTCGATCTCACGGCGCTGGCGGTTGATTTCCTCGAGCTCAGCCGCCAGTGCGCTTGCTTCGATGGGATCGCGGGCAAGCAGCAGGTCGAGCGCCAGCTTGGGATCGGCCATGCGACCGGCAGCGTTTAAGCGGGGAATGAGCGAGAATGACAGGCCATCCGCCGTAATGCTCGAAAGGTCCGCCTTGGCGAGCGCGGCAAGCGCGATATAGCCCGGGCGAGCGGTTACGCGCATCTGCTGGATGCCCTCGGCAACCAGCGCGCGGTTCTCGGGCGTGAGCGGCATCATGTCGGACACGGTGCCCAGCGCCGCGACCTCGATAAGCGAACGCCAATACGACGGCTTGCCCAGACGCTCGCCCAGGACTTGCACCAACTTGAGTGCCACGCCGGCACCGGCAAGCTCACGCGAAGGACCATCGTCATCGAGCTTAGGGTCGGTCAGGGGTACGCCCTGCGGCACCTGATCGGAGGGCTCGTGATGGTCCGTGACCACCAAATCGATCCCCAGGCTCTTCAGATAGGAAACCTCTTCCTTGGCGGCAATGCCGTTATCGACGGTCACGATCAGCTGGGGGCGAGCGAGCTCGTTAACGCGGTCGAGCGCCGCGCGCGAAAGACCGTAGCCTTCATCAAAGCGATGCGGAATAAACGGCGTGACATCGGCGCCAAACGTGCGCAGCGCCTCGGTCAACAGGCAGGTCGACGTAATACCGTCAACGTCAAAATCGCCAAAGACTGCAATGTGCGCGTGGTTGCGAATAGCACGCTCGACGCGGTCGGCAACGACCGACATGCCCGGGATAATGAGTGGGTCGGCCCAGTCGCGATCGAGCGAAGGCGTCAAAAACAATTGGCCCTCTTTGATTGAGCCAATGCCGTGCGCGACCATAATGCGCGCCACCAGCCCGGGAATGCCCAGACCAGCCGAAAGCTCCTTTTCGAGCTCGGGGTTTTGCTGAGCGACCGCCCAGCGATGCGTCGTCTTAAGCGATGACATAGGCACCCACCCCCGATAGGGGCAGGTCGCCGCGATACCTCTCACGGTTCATAGCGATGAGTCCTCTGTGTATGCCCGCTTCGGCAGGCAGATCTGTTGAACGGATTTATTATACCGTGCAGCGCGGACGCACAACGTCCAGCACGCCGTGGTTTCGATAAACGAGGGCGGTAATAGCCTCGAAATATTCGAGCGTTTCTGGCGCACGGGCGCATGCAAGCGTCTAGCATATCCAGTCAAAACGGATTCACGAGCAAAGGGAGTCACAAGAGCATATGAAGCAATGGGTTGGACTGGGCAAGTTTCTCGCGGGGCACATGCAAATCATCGTTCCGATTTGCGTGGCGCTCGGCGTGCTCTTTCCTCAACAGATCGGCGTTCTCAAGCCCATCGTTCCCACCTTGTTTGCCTTTATGACGTTCCAAGGTGCGCTCAGCAACACCTTTCACCAGGTAGCCGAGGTGTTCCGCCGTCCCCTGCATCTGATTTTGGCGTTATTTGTCTCGGCTGTGATCATCCCCATCGCGGCGTATGCCATGGGCTCACTGTTCTTTGGCTCCAACCCCAACCTTGTCTGCGGCATCGTGCTCGAGTACAGCGTACCCGTGGCAGTCACTGCCTTTATGTGGATTAGCATGTTCGGCGGCAACGGCCCGCTCGCGCTCACCATCATCCTGACGTCCTCGGTTATATCGCCCGTAACGATTCCGCTCACGCTCAAGCTCCTGTTGGGCGCCACCGTCGCAATCGATGTTCCGAGCATGATGCAGAACATGGCCTTTATGATTGCCATCCCCGCCGTGCTCGGCATCGTGATCAACGAGCTCACGCACGGCTGGGGACACGAGAAACTCTCCCCCGCGCTCTCGCCCGCCTGCAAGTTCATGATGATGGGCGTTATCGCCTCCAACTCCACCGCCATGAGCGAGTACATGCTGCACATGAACGCGGTGCGCTTGGAAGTAGCCCTCTTTATTTTGGTCTTCGCCATCAGCGGCTTTGTCGTCGGCATCCTGGTCGCCCGCGCGCTGCATCTGCCATATAGCGAAACGACCACCATGTGCTTTACCTGCGGCATGCGCAATATCTCTTCGGGCGCCGTCATCGCCACGCAATACTTTCCGGGCGAAGTCGTGTTTCCCGTCATGTGCGGAACGCTGTTTCAGCAGGTGCTCGCCTCGTTTATCGGGCACCTCTTTGAGCGTCTGACCGGCGAGGAGCGCGCCGCCCAGCGCAAGCGGGTCGAGGCCGGCCGCGACGCAATGGCGCGCTAAACCGTCCGCAGTGTGCGGGCGCTCACTTTACGATGTGAGCGCCTCCAGATGTGCGCGGAGTCGCTCCGCATCGATATCGAGCGTCGTCTCGGCATTGACCTGGGCCAAACGATAGCCGACAAAGTAGGGCGAAACCACCCAACGCGGCAGCGCCTTGGCAATGGTCCGACCGTCCATGTGGTAGAAGAACAAGTTGTACGACTCTGCGCGACCACCATGGTGCTCGTTCAGGATATAGCGCAGAGCTACCTGAATCGCATCGGCGAAGAGGTCCGTCTCGGCTTGGTCTCGCGCGCCATCGCTGGCGGCGATTCCCTGCGGGGCTGAAATGTTGACCTCAAAGAACCCCATGATCGGTTCGGTTGAGATGTCGACCGAGATTCTCCCCTGTTGCCAGACACTGATGCCTTCAAAGTTGGCTGAGGTCAGCGCCGCATAGCCGTCCTCCTGTTCCAAGCCCACAATCTGCATGTGTGGATGGACGAGGCTGCCGCCCGAAAGCGGGCCTTTGTTCTTGTACATGAGCACACTGCGGTACTGTTGGGAATCGATCATCTGCTGCCAACAGCCCAGGGCAAACCGCATCACATGATGCAGCTCATCCGGTTCATAGGTCACCAGGTCGGCGTCGTGATTGGCAGACTCGATCAATACGGTCTGACGTGTGGCCCGCAAGGTCTTGAACTTATTCTCGAGCCAGATACAGTCACCATCGCGCTGGATGATGTTGGCGAGTCCCTCCGTGTCGCAAAAGGGGCACGCGGTGCCAGGGCGACGATTATCGTCGGGCTTACCGCTCGCCTGCTGAACGTCAAATACCAGCGCCACGGGTTATACCTCCAGCGGCACGATCTTGGTGCCATGGAGCTCGGAGACGCCTAGCGCCGCCGCGACCGCGTCGCGATTTGCCGTAGTAATGCCGCCGCCGGGAAGGATGGTCAAGCGGTCGCCCGCATACTCGATCAAGCGGGCCAGGTTTTCGAAGTTGTCCTCGATCGGCGTACCGGCAGCGCCGCCATGCGTCAAGATGCGTGTGATGCCGCAGTCGACGAGTATGTCAATCGCGTCGAGCTGAGCCTCGGGCGAGAGCTGATCAAACGCCATGTGGAAGGTGATGTCGATGGGCTCACGCTTACATTCCTCGGTCGCGCAGCCCGCAGCCATCACGAGGGCGCCAAGCGTAAGTTCGTCGAGCGCCCATCCGCCAGCGCAGGGTTTGCAGCAGCCAAGGACCAAGCCGTCAACGCCCGCACTCACGGCAAGGCCCAAGTCCATCTCCATCATGCGCAGCTCATCCTGGTTGTAGTGAAAGTCGCCGCCACGCGGACGGATCATGCACATCACCCGTGCATCGTGTTCGTGGGCATAGTTGGTCGTAGCGCTGATAACGCCGGCCGAGGGCGTGGTACCACCGACGGCAAGGTTATCGCACAGCTCGATGCGCCTTGCACCGGCCTCGATAGCCGCCGGCACCCGCTCAAAGTTCTCGGCACAAAACTCGTACAGCATAGATAGACCCCCAAAGACAGCAGATGTTTTCCGACGGGCATTGTCACACATCCCCATGAAGTTGCGGTGGAATAGGGACTGTTTTGGCCTCTGAGACTCCCATTTAGTCCCTATTCCACCGCAACTTAAAAAGGGGGCGCTGACCGGGTTGGTCAGCGCCCCCTTTGTTGAATGGATTAACCACCCAGGTAGGCTTTACGCACGTTATCGTCGTGCAGTAGCTCTTGGCCGGTGCCGTTCATGGTGATCTTGCCGGTCTCGAGCACGTAACCGCGCGTAGCAATCGAAAGCGCCATCTGCGCGTTTTGCTCGACCAGAAGTACCGTGGTACCGGCCTTGTGCAGGTCCTCGACAATCTGGAAGATCTGTTCGATCAGAATCGGTGCCAGACCCATGGAAGGTTCGTCGAGCATAAGCAGTTTGGGGTTACTCATAAGGGCGCGGCCCATAACGAGCATCTGCTGCTCGCCGCCCGAAAGGGTGCCGGCGACCTGGCGACGGCGCTCCTTCAGACGCGGGAACTGTTCGTAGACACGCTCAAGGCCCGGAGCCACCGTGGACTTGGGCTGCGTATAGGCGCCCATTTCCAGGTTCTCCTCAACCGTCATCTGCAAAAAGGCGCGACGTCCCTCGGGCACCTGGGCCAGGCCCTTGCCTACCAGCTTATCAGCGGGCGTATGAGTAATGTCCTCGCCCATAAACTTGATGGAGCCGGTCTTGGAACGCAGCAGGCCCGAGACAGTCTTGAGCGTTGTGGACTTGCCGGCACCGTTCGCACCGATCAGAGCCACGATCTCGCCCTCGTTGACGTTAAAGGAGATGTCCTTGATGGCGTGGATGGCGCCGTACCAGACGTTGATGTTGTAGACGGAAAGCATCGGCTCTGCCATTTAGTTCTCCCCCTTATCCTGCTTGCCCAGATACGCCTCGATAACGGCGTCGTTGTTCTGGATTTCCTCGGCCGTGCCCTTGGCGATGACCTTGCCAAAGTTGAGCACGCAGATGCCCTCGCAGATGTTCATAACGAGCGACATATCATGCTCGATAAGCATGATGGCAATGCCAAAGGTGTCGCGAATCTTGACGATGTTCTCCATGAGTTCCGCGGTCTCGGACGGGTTCATGCCGGCGGCAGGCTCGTCAAGCAGCAGCAGCTTGGGGTTGGTGGCAAGCGCACGGACGATCTCCAGACGACGCTGAGCGCCGTAAGGCAGCGATCCGGCCTGCTCGTTTGCCAGATGCTCCATATCAAAGATGGACAGCAGCTCCATGGCGCGCTCGTGCGCGGCCTTCTCGTGCTTCCAATACGTCGGCAGGCGCAGCACGCCCTCAAAGCCGGAGTAACGCTCCTGGTTGTGCAGGCCGACCTTAACGTTATCCTCCACCGTCATGGTGTTGAACAGGCGAATGTTCTGGAACGTACGGGCAATACCCATGCGGTTGACCTGATAGACCGACTTGCCCGAGGTGTCCTCACCGTCGAGCAGGATGGTGCCGTGCGTGGGCTGGTACACCTTGGTGAGCAGGTTGAAGACCGTGGTCTTGCCAGCGCCGTTGGGGCCGATGAGACCGGCGATCTCGGTCTTGCCGATGGTCAGGCTAAAGTCGTCTACTGCCTTAAGGCCGCCAAACTCAATGCCCAAGTGGATGCACTCGAGCGCCGGGCGCTGACCCAGGTCGCGGTCGGGAACGATAGCGCCAGAAGGATACGGGACCATCTTGCCCTTGTTGAACTCAAACTTACTGGGCATCGGCTGCCACCTCCTTCTTGGAAGCAAAGCGGTCCTTAATGCGTGCGAAGAATGCCTTGAGCTGTGGGTTGTTAGTAAAGACCATGACCAGGATCAACACGATGGCGTAGATGAGCATGCGGTAGTCCGAGAACTGACGGAGCAACTCGGGGAGCACCGTGAGCAGCGCCGCAGCGATAACGGAACCGCGCATGTTGCCCAGGCCGCCCAGGACCACGAACACCAGAATGAGGATCGACGTGTTGAAGTCGAACTTGGTGGCGGAGAGCTGCGAGAAGTTACCGCCGAAGAGAGCTCCGGCAGCACCGGCGAGGCCAGCGG
>CABSNX010000117.1 GCA_902479205.1 uncultured Collinsella sp.
TGTATAAGAGACAGGTGGGACAGCCCTCGGCGTCGCTCGGATTATCCTGACTGGCGGGAACGCCCGTGCCCAGAAGGAAGAACACGCCCGGCAGATGGCGCTGATAGAAGGCGAAGTCTTCGGCAATCAGCAGCGGCTCGTCCACAAGTTGCAGTTCGGGCAGAGCGGGCGCGATTCGGGCAAATAACTCGGGGTCGTTGTCGACCGGCGGATAGCCCTCAGCAAAGTCGAGATCGTACGTGCAGCCCGTTGCAGCGCACGCCTCGTCGAGTACACGGCGCACGCCTTCGCGCGCGCGGTCGAACATACCGTCCGTAAACACGCGCAGGCTGCCAGCCACATGGGCCTCCCCCGCCACCGCATTGCAGACGGTGCCGGCCTGCAGCAGGCCGAACTTACCAATGCAGGGCTCGTCGGCACCCAACTCGTCCATGAGCTCACGCTCGGAAACCAAGAACTTGGCAGCCGCCAATGCTGCATCGTGCGATTCGCCAACGGGAACGCCGTAGGTCTTGGCAATATGGATGCTCGTCCCGTGAATATGAATGTGTGTCTCACTCGAACGCGCCAGCAACGGACCGGAGCAGCTCGCCAACGTGCCGGTGGGCAAATCTGGCCATACGTGGAAGCCAAAGATGCGATCTGCCCCATAGCGCTCGAATACGCCGCTCTCACACACCGTCTTGGCGCCACCGGTCGTTTCCTCGGCCGGCTGAAACACAAAGAGCACGTTGCGCTTGATGGCACCCGGCTGCTCACGAATCGTGCGATCAACAAAAGTTGCCGCCGCAAGTGCCATAGCCATGTGTCCATCGTGTCCGCAAGCATGCATTTTGCCGGGATGGGACGAGGCAAAGGCCGCGCCTGTTGCCTCCGCGATGGGTAGGGCGTCCATGTCGGCGCGAATCGCCGTAGCATGCGCGGCGCCCGTGCCGGCATCGAAGAAAGCGCAGACGCAGCTCGGACACGGATGGGTCACCTCACAGGCGAGCGGCGCCAACACGCCCTCGATATAGGCGATAGTCTGCGGAAGATCGAAGTCGAGCTCCGGGATCCTGTGTAAGTCGCGCCGATAGCAACGGAGTTCTTGGAGCTCGGTCATAAAGGTTCCTTTCATAGGTGCGCGCCAGTTGCCATCTTATTGTGCCGCAAGATTGCCGCACCCTTATTTCCAGCATATCCCTGCATTTTTTAAACGTTATATACGAATACTCTTGTTTGGTAAAGTGCAACGTGGTAGGGTCGTTACCACTTGATAGAGGCGCGGGCACGAAGAACCGCGGGCGAGCCGGCAGGCTTTGACCCCGTGGGGAGGCGAAACCCGCCGAACTGGGTTTTTCGGGCACGAACAACCTGGTGGGCCTGCGGGAAACACCCGCAGGACTGTCTGCAGCAATGCGGGAGCGCTATCCGGACATTGGGTCCACGCTATGCGGATTCGATGCGCAGATGGCGCCGTCTGGATAGCGAGGTTTACGGGACATGGCATTGACCCCCAACGAAGCGTATGCGGCCAAGCAGCCGTTTGTGGACAAGGAGACGCTCGAGCATATCGTCGAGCAGTTCCCCACGCCGTTTCATCTATACGACGAGGCGGGCATCCGCCGCAACATGCAAGAGGTGCGCGACGCCTTTGCGTGGAACCCGGGCTTTAAGGAATACTTTGCCGTCAAGGCTAATCCCAACCCGGCGCTCATCTCCATTCTCAACGAATACGGCTGCGGCTGCGATTGCTCGAGTTATACCGAGCTCATGATCGCCCGCTCACTGGGTATCACCGGCCACGACATCATGTTCTCGTCCAACGACACGCCGGCGGCGGATTTTGAGCTCGCCGACAAGCTGGGCGCCATCGTCAACTTTGACGACATCAGCCATATCGAGTTCTTTGAGCGCGTCGCGGGCTCCATCCCCAAGACGGTCAGCTGCCGTTTTAACCCGGGCGGCCTGTTCCAGCTCTCTAACGGCATTATGGACAACCCCGGCGACTCCAAGTACGGCATGACCACCGAGCAGCTCTTTGAGGCTTTCCGCATGCTCAAGGCCAAGGGCGCCGAGAATTTTGGCATCCACGCCTTCCTTGCCAGTAACACCGTCACTAACGACTACTATCCCAAGCTCGCACGCATCCTCTTTGAACTTGCCGTGCGCCTGGAGCGTGAAACGGGCGCACATGTCGCCTTTATCAATCTGTCCGGCGGTGTGGGTATCCCCTATCTGCCCGAGCAGCAGGCTAACGACATCCACGCCATCGGTGAGGGAGTGCACGCGGCCTACGACGAGATCCTGGTTCCTGCCGGCATGAGCGATGTGGCGATCTGCACCGAGATGGGTCGCTTTATGATGGGCCCCTACGGATGCCTAGTCACCAAGGCCATCCACGAAAAGCAGATCTACAAGGACTATATCGGTGTCGACGCAAGCGCCGTCGATCTGATCCGCCCTGCCATGTATGGCGCCTACCACCACATTACGGTAATGGGTCAGCCGGGCGGCCCTGACAAGACCGCAGCACCGGTCACGAACACGTATGACATCACGGGCAACTTGTGCGAGAACAACGACAAGTTCGCCATCGATCGCAAGCTGCCGCATATCGACATGGGCGACCTGCTTGTGATCCACGATACCGGCGCGCACGGCTACTCCATGGGCTACAACTACAACGGGCGCCTGCGCTCCGCCGAGGTCCTGCTTCGCCCCGATGGCTCGGCAGATCTCATTCGTCGCGCCGAGCGCCCGGGCGACTACTTTGCCACGCTCGACGTGCTGCCGTGCGGACGCGAGCTGCTGGCAAAGTCGCGTGCCGAAAGTGCTCGTCGTCGCGCCCAAGACGAGCGCCTGGCCATCGCTGCCCAATGGAACAAACGCATCCAGATCGCGGAAGCGAAGGAGAAGAACATGGACATCCGCAATCTCGAGGGCTCAATCGTCGCCCTCGTCACGCCGTTTAAAAAGGACGGCAGCGTCGACTTCGACGCGCTCGAGCGCCTTATCGATTTCCACCTGCAAAATGGCACCGACGCCATCCTCACCCTGGGCACCACAGGCGAGAGCGCCACGATGACCGATGACGAGGACAACTCCGTTGTCGCCGCCGTGGTCAAGCAGGTTGCAGGACGCGTCCCCGTCATCGCCGGCTCGGGCTCCAACTCCACGCAAACCATGCTCACCAAGTCGCTCACCTACCAGGGCTTGGGCGCCGATGGCCTGCTGCTCATTACCCCCTACTACAACAAGTCCAATGAAGAGGGTATCTATCAGCACTTTAAGACCGTCGCCGACGCCGTGGACATCCCCTGCATCCTGTACAACATCCCCGGCCGCTGCGGCTGCGGCATCAGCGAGCGCAACGTAGAGCGCCTGGCCGCGCACCCCAACATCATGGGTATTAAGGAAGCCTCGGGCAACGTCGCCTACGCAGCCAAGATCGCTCACCTGCTGTCCGACGACTTCCGCATGTATTCGGGCGAGGATGCGCTGACCGTACCTCTCATGAGCCTGGGCGCCTCGGGCACCATCAGCGTGTGGGCCGATGTTCAGCCGCAGCTCGTGCACGACATGTGCCGCGCTTATCTGGACGGTGACGTGGCACGTGCCCGCGATATTCAAATTGCCGGCCAGCCGCTCATCAACGCCCTCTTTAGTGAGGTCAACCCCATCCCCGTTAAAGAAGCGCTCGCTCAGATGGGTATGATCGAAGCCAACTACCGCATGCCGCTTTGCCTCATGGCCGATAACACGCGTGCCGCACTTACCGATGCTCTGAAGGGAGCTGGTCTGCTTGATTAAGACCGTCATTATGGGAACGGGCCGCATGGGCTCGCTCATCCGCACCACCGCCGAGGGCGTTGTCGACGCCGCCGGTCAGCACGTTTTTGATATCGTCGCCCAGATTGGCTTCGATTTGAGCGAGCTCGAGAACGCACCGGCCGCCGATGTAATCATCGACTTCTCGAACGTCGTTACCTTCGATGCCGTCGTCGCCTATGTCGAGCGCACGGGTGCCGCGTTAGTCTCGGGCACCACGGGCTACACACCCGATCAGATGGACCGCCTGCGCGAGCTGGGTCAGAACGCCCGCGTCATGCACTCCGGCAATTACTCTATCGGCATCGCCGCCCTGCGTCATCTGGTAGCACAGGCCACACGCGAGCTGCCCGGCTTTGATTGCGAGATTGTCGAGACGCACCACAACCAAAAGGTCGACGCTCCCAGCGGCACCGCCAAGCTGCTACTCGACGCCGTGGTCGAGGCCGAACCTGAGGCTGGCTATCATCCTGTTTACGGTCGTGAGGGCATGTGCGGCGCTCGCGATCCCAAGGAAATCGGCATGCACTCACTACGCGGCGGCACCGTCGCCGGCGTGCACGAGGTGAGTTTCTTTGGCCAGGACGAGGAGGTCACGCTCACCCACCGCGCCACGAGCCGTCAGATCTTTGTCAACGGCGCCTTGGCGGCCGCGCAGAAGCTCGTCACCCGCGAACCCGGCTTCTATACGTTCGACCAGGTCATGTTTGCCTAACCAGGTATCAACCGAATCCACCCAAAGGAGAGATAACAAATGAGCAACGCAGCCGAGATGGATGCACAGGAGATTATCAACTACATCGCCACCGCGCCCAAAAAGACGCCCGTCAAGCTGTACGTGCGCGAAAAGCCCGGCATGAAGGTCCAGTGGGGCGATGCGCACGTCTACGGTGGTCGTCGCGGCAAGACCGTCTTTGGCGACTGGGAGGAACTCAAGGCCATCCTGGACGCCAATGCCGATTCCATCGATTACTACGACGTCGAGAATGACTGCCGCAACTCCGCCGTCCCCATGCTCGACCTTAAGGGCATCAACGCCCGCATCGAGCCGGGCGCGATCATCCGCGACCGCGTCGAGATTGGCGACCGTGCCGTCATCATGATGGGCGCCATCATCAACATCGGCTCCGTTATCGGCGAGGGCTCTATGATTGATATGGGCGCCGTCCTGGGCGGCCGCGCAACCGTGGGCAAGAACTGCCACATCGGCGCCGGCACCGTACTGGCAGGCGTCGTTGAGCCCGCGAGCGCCACGCCCGTCATCATCGAGGATGATGTCATGATTGGCGCCAACGCCGTGGTCCTGGAGGGCGTGCGCGTGGGCAAGGGCGCCGTCGTGGCTGCCGGTGCCGTGTGCGTCGAGGACGTCCCCGCCGGCGCCGTCGTGGCCGGTGTCCCCGCCCGCGTTATCAAGATGCGCGACGAGAAGACTGACAGCAAGACCGGTCTCGAAGAGGGCCTGCGCCAGCTTTAATAGTTACGGCGTTTTACCAAACGCCGTAACGACCCGACGCTGCAAACGCCCCTAGGCGGCAATCTGACGTTCAATCGTCGGGCATGACCAGAAGGTCAATGCCCTCCTCTTTCGCGTCACCTTGCTCGCCTAGGGGCGTTTTCGCTGGCGTATGCTCAACCTACGACGCAATGTCGGCAACCAAGCCGAAAACAAAAAAGGCCGAAGTCCCGAAGGGTTTCGGCCTTTTTGTTTTCCGCAGCGTCCAAGCGCAGTTTATCGGTTCTCGATGCTGCCGATGTTTTTGAGCTCAATGGAGATGAGGCCGTTGGGCTCGTTGACAAACTCGATGTACTCGGAGTTCGAACCCATCTCGGCCGGGAAGCTGATCTCGATACCCGTGTCGGTACGGATCTTGTGATTGCGCACCGCCGCGCGTTCGACCTGCTTGCGCTCCACGGGCACACGCTCAGGCACCTTCTCCTCGGTCAGTGCCGCGCGCACGCTCTCCTTGATAACCGGTTCGTCCTCAAAGACTTCGTCAACGATATCCCAAGGCGGCAGCTCCTCGTCATCCTCAACCTTCTCGGCAACGGCAGCCTTAACCTTAGCGAGCGCTACAGCCGTGTTGGCACCGTGCTCCTCGGCGACTTCCTCAACCACACGCGTCACGGTGTCGATGACCTCCTTGCCCGATACGCCCGTGTCGCACTGCAGCAAGCCATCGGGGATAAGCATACGGTCCTCGCCGGCAATCTTGCGCTTCTTGTCCACGTAGCCGATCTCCATGGTACTCGCGCGCACGATGGCATAGCTCGGCACCTTTTGCGAGGGGTTCGGCAGGATGGCGTAGTGGCGCGCGATGTCGTTGCGCACCTCCCCCTCCTCGCGGCCCACTTCGTGCATAAAAGCCTGCTTAGAGCCCAGCAGCATCACGGCAAACCAGCGGGCATCCTCATCGTCGTCAAAATCGGCCACGAGCACGTCGGTGGACTCAGCTTTCTCGGCTTTGGTGAGCTCGGAGGAGATAAACTCCGCAATCTGCTGCGACAGGTCCACGAACTCGCGCTCGCCAAA
>CABSNX010000118.1 GCA_902479205.1 uncultured Collinsella sp.
AGATACTGATCGGTCTCGTGGGCTCGGAGATGTGTATAAGAGACAGATTTTGACATCTGCCTGATCGATATGGGCAGTGCCAAGCTCGTTAAACCGGACTTTTCCTTTACCGTCGACGTCAACGCTTTTCGCGGTGCCACGCCGGCATACGCGGCACCCGAAATGCTGGAGCGGTTTAAGGCCGACCCCGGTGCGCGCGACAATCCCGCCGTCGACATCTATGCGCTGGGAAGCATCCTCTACGAGCTTTATTGCGGACACGCGCCCTTTGAGGCAGAGCTCAGGCGCTCCGGAGACCACGCGCGCCTCAAGCGCACCGTGCAGCCGCAACCCCTTGCGCCCGCAACTCCCCGCGAACAGGGCTTGGTCAACGCGATTATGGCTTGTTTGGCAGTCTCGCAAGACGCACGCCCTTCGGCAAATGAACTCGCGGCGCGCCTTGAGCCTTTCGCCCGTATGGGTGCTCCGCGAAAGCGCCGGCCCGTGGCGGATCGCGGCAGCGTTACCGTGCGGGCGGACGCCACCATCCCCACCCGCACGGTTGCACAGGCGCAGCCCGCGTCTCGGCCAATCCCATCCACCGAGACAGTCCGCAGCGCCGAGTCCATGCGTCGCGCGCGCCTTGCCGTCAAACGTCAACGCTCGATGGCACTCACGATGGTGATTGCTGCCCTGGTAGCAATCGTGGTTATACTCGTCCTCGCATCTGCCGGCATGCTTTAACCGGCGGCGATGCCAAGGTCAGCTCATAGACCCTATACAAAAAACGGTGACGAACACAGCTCTCGATAAAGCCGCACCCGTCACCGCTTCACGCATCGCATACAGGCGGCACTAGGAAATCATAAGCTCGAAGGAATCCGTGATGCGCGTTCCCATATTAACGGCGCCGTCTCCCGATTCGACTGTGGTATTCAGGTAGTACTTGCCGTTCTTCTTTTTAGGTACACCCGTAACCGTAAGGTCGCAGCCGTCCTCCTCGACGGGAAGCGAAAACTCAAAACCCTTGTTCCTAACAAACGAACCGGTGACATCCGTGTAGGTGCGATAGTCGTCACCATCGGATTGCGCGACGGTTTTTTCGGCGTTGTAGGTATCGTGGGCATGCAGCGTGGCCGAGATGTCTGCAACCACTTCGCCGGAATCGCTGATGCTCTTAAACACAATCACAAGGTCGTTTTTGCTCGCGCCGTAGCAAGTATGGCCCCAAGAGTTGCCCGTCTCCTTAAGTGATCCGCGCCACGTGGTGTTGGCAAAGCTCGTGGGCTTATCGATGTTGAGCTTCGCTGTGCTACCGGAGGTCGTAGTGGTCGACGAGGTCGCATTGCCCGTCGTGGAAGAGCCCTCGGCATTGGAGCTGGCGTCCTCGCCGTTCTTGCTTGCGGTCTTGAGCTCCGCCTTAGCATCCTTAAGGTCGGACTTTGTCTGATCGAGCTCGTCTTGCGTTTTTGTGAGTTCGTCCTTGGAAGATTCAAGCTGCTTCTTGAGCTTTTGAATCTGCTCCGTATTTTGCGGATGAGCCAAACCATATGAGTAGCCCGCCCAGCCGGTTCCCGCGCACAAGGCGGCAACGACAATAACGCCGGCGGCGATGGCGGGCGCATACGACTTGCCCAGGCGCTTGCGTGCCAGCTTGTACTCGGCCTTGGCCGTCTTGAGGCTCTCGCGGTCCTGCTCGAGCTGCTCTTCCTCACTGAGCGGCGTAGAACCAAAATCGGCATGGCAGGCAGGCTCAGTTTCCACGTCCTCGATCGTAGTGCCAAAGTCTGACAAGGGATCGACTACACGCGTGGCGTCCGAATCGGATTCGGGCACAGCGGGCTCAAACGCGCCGGGTGCCGCCACCGGCTGCTCGTCTGCTTTCGAGGCAGCATCCGCCTTAGGCAACTCCACCGTTGCCGCCGTAGCGGCCTCGCCGTCGCGCCAAGAAAAGGCAGGGCTCTGTGACACGGTCTGGGGCGTAGTATAGGGATCTTCGGAAACGGGCGCAGTCGACGAGGGCACGGCAAGAGGCGATCCACACTCAGAGCAAAAACTAGCGTCATCGGGCAATAATGCACCGCAATAAGGGCATTCCATAGGGCACAACCTCTCAAAATGTGTCGCTTGCAGCCATCCTGCAACTTGGCGTATATGCCCTATAATGTCTCGATAGTTATGCAAAGCGTTGCGCAACATTTTTCGAGTCGGTACGCTTTGAGCGTAGCCATTTCCTAACATGTTTGCAGTACGTCATTAAAGTTATCTGGGGAGGCAGCCATGGCGGCGGAAACACCGTGCTCGGTCCTCTACAACGACATCCGATCGTTCGGCGGTCTCAAGCATCTCGAGATTGCGCGAATGCTCATTAACGGCAATTCGTATGCAGGCAGTACCCTGCTCGACAAATGCTCTACCAACCGCTCGTACCTCACTCGCTACATCGTCCACCGCGAGCCCGATCAGTGTGCGCCAGGTATCTACAATGACCTTACCGTCTCCACGCTTAACCTTGCCGCCGCCATTAGTAACAAGCTCGGCGGAGGCGACCGCGCCTATCAGGAAATATCCGAGCATTACAGCGGCCCGGCGGCCCAAGGCATGATGTCGGTTCTCGCCGATTATGACCTCGACGACCGCCTCTACGCCAATGCCTTGGGGCGTATCAACAGTTCCGATGACCACGGCCCCCGCGAAAAAAGCACGCTCTTCTTGATGCTCTTTGTGGCAACGGGCGCACTTGCCGACCCCGTTCAAGGCGTGGCCACCGTCGAGCGCTTTTGCGACAGCAAGACGGGCGGGCACTTTGGCACCACCGAAACTACCGTCGGACGTGGCTTTATGGGCAGTCTGGAGCAGCCGCGCACCGTTGCCCCCAACCTCGGTCTGCTCAGGACACATGCCGACAACTGCGTCGACATGCAAATCCATCCCCTCACACGCGATCCGCGCGGCACCGTGATTGGTTCTTTGCCCAAAACCTCGCCCAGCATCACCGATGTGGGCGCCGACGCATCGCGCGAGCATCTTCGCATTTGGCTTGAGGGTGAGCACTGGTACGCCCAGGGCCTTGGATCGACCAACGGCACGGTGCTCGAATCGGGTGCAGGCGACGGCGATACCGTAATCGAGCCGCCCCGCGACCAACGAGAGCCCGGCAAAGTCTATCCCCCCGTGGAAATCGCTAACAGTGACAGACTTCATTTGGGTCTCTATACAACGTTTCTCGTTATTGTGGACTAGCGCGTAGAGACGTGGGAAACAGGTGTCACTCGTCTTATATCATTTACGTTACGCGCTGCACTATAAATAGCAATACGAGTCAGCTTATCGGCGAACACGTCTATCATGGGCTTTAATCGATAATCGCGTTCTCGGCGTGAGCACGCGGCCCCACCAAATGAAGGAACGTCTTGGATACCACCAACACCGCCTCTGGCGACAAACTCATCCGTCTCGACACGTTCGACACCGCCGTGGCAGTCGACCCCAGCGCCGAGGATGATGCCAAGCGACGGTTTATGACGCTTATTCTTCAGACGGCATACCGCGACGGCGGCAATATCGGACACGTGCTTCGCGCGACCAACACAAGCGGCGAGGTCTTTGCCGTCAAGCTGCTCAAGGACAACGCCATCCTTTCCGGCCAAGCCCCCGATCGCTCCGCCGAGCAAGCGGCTGCGCACCTGGCCAACACCGCCGCGCTGTTCGAGGAGTACCGTCATCTGTGCACCGTCTCGCACCTGCGCGGATTTCCGCGCGTCTATGGCTATGGATCGTGCGAGGACGACCCGCTCATCCTCATGGAGTGGGTCGAGGGCACCTCGCTCAAGCAGGCGCTGCCCTTGCTTCCGCACGATGTCTCGGGCGGGCTAACCACCCAGATGGTGGCCGCCGTTGGAAACGCCGTGCTTCGCGCACTCCTGATGACCCAGGGACTCGTAAATCCGGTCGTCCATCGCGACCTGTCGCCCGCCAATATCATGTTCCGTACCACCAGTCGAACGCTCGAGCAGCAGATCGTCGATTGCTCCTTTGACCCCTGCCTCATCGACATGGGCTCCGCGACCATGGCCCTCGGCGATGACACGATCACCCGGCGCGCCGACATCTGGCGCTTTGCCACGCCCGCATACGCCGCGCCCGAGATGCTCACGCAGGATATCGAAGGCATCGCGGCCCTTCGCCGCTCGCCCGCCATCGATGTCTATGCGCTTTCGAGCATTCTGTACCAGCTCTACAGCGGTCGCAAGCCGTTCGATGTCGAGTCGACGGGTGCCGCGGCAACCGGCTCGTTCTACCTCATAAAGACCAAGACCAAGCCGGCGCCGCTCGAGCCGCGATGCGAGGGCGACAAAGCGCTTGTCCAGATCATCATGAAAGGCATCTCAGTCGAGCAGTGCGATCGTCCCACCGAGCAGCAGATGCTCGAGGTGCTCTCGGCATACCTCACCGATGCCGAATCCGAGGGCCGCGAAGGCGCAGGAGACGAAGCCGCGATTGATATCGATTCTGGCACGCACCTTAAGGTCGACGTCGCCGGCGAGCGCGCGCGAGAGATCCTGGAGCAGGCCCGGCACGATGCCATGACCCGCCGCCGCTTTATTATCGGTGGCGTTGTCGCGGCCGTTGCGGGGCTCGGCGTTATCGGGGCGGCAACCCATGGCTTTGGCATCCCCGACTACCTGGACGGCATCCGCGGTTCGCTTGACGACTACACCTGGGATCAGCTGCAGGAGATTTCGCTCAAGATTAAGGCCGCCGAGACCCGTAGCGAGGCACGCGAGATTGCCAAGCGCTATCATCTGCTCGACGACAACGGGCATATCCCCTATCCGTGTACCAAGCGCGTGAGGCTCACCAACGGGCTGCACATCGGCGCGCAGCTTGTGGGCATCCGTCACGACGAGCTTCTGGACGGGACGGGCAAGGCCGGACTGACGTTTATGTTCGATGCCGGCATTGCCGAGCGCGATGCCGCGGCCCAACCGTTGAGCACCGGCTGGGCAGATTGCGAGCTGCGGGAATGGCTCGACAACGACGGCCTTAAGCTGCTGCCCAACGAGCTGCGCGCACTCATTAAATCTGTCAAAAAGGTCTCGAATAACGTTGGAGCCGCCAGAAGCGCATCGTGTCTGAGCGAGCTGCCCGCAACCCTTTGGCTGCCCGCCATGGTCGAGCTGTGCGGTACGCAACCGCCCGAGTCATTTGCCAAGGACTTTCACTACCTGGCCGACATCTATAACGGCGAGGGCAAGGAGTACCAGCTGTTCCGCGAGCTTAAGGTGAGTCCGTATACCACGAACGAGATGTTGGTTCGCCAGTGGAAGGGCAAGGACACCTGTTGGTGGGAACGAACGGCGAGTCCCGACACATCGGAGAGCGAAGGCACACTCTATATGAATCGCGTGGGACACGACGGCGACGTCTTTACGTACGCAACGCCTGCGGAAAAGCCAAACAAGCGAACCTGTGTGATCCCCGGGTTCTGCATCTAGGCAGCGGGCGTCTTGCCGTGACGGGACCCCACCCCGGCAATTGTCTCGATCTGTAACACTAGCTCGGCAGATACGGGTCTAAATGTTACAGATCGAGACAAACCCCAACCCCGCGAGACAACATCTCAATCTGTAACAGTAAGGGGTTAAAAACCTCTCTAGATGTTACAGATTGAGACATTTGAGTTGACCGCGGACGGTCTGTCTCGATCTGTAACAGTTAGAGGTCATATTTCCCGCCAGATGTTACAGAACGAGACATTAGCTTGCCGAGAACTTCGCCTCATAATATATGACTCAAGTGTGTCGATATTTCCTTGCCAATGTTGCGCAACAGAAGCCCTTTCGGCAGTCGTAACGTACGAATTGTCATAGGTACCCCTTCAACGATTGGGAGAAGAAATGGCAAAGTACGCACCTAAACACTTGGAAGTCTCAGGCGGCGCCGAGCCTCGCCCCACATTCTCGGGCCACAAGGCAACACGACTCGCCGTCACCGCGGCAACCACCATCGCTATGACCGGCTCGTCGCTGCTCGCGCCGTTCTCGGCATTTGCCAACGATGTGAGTGATACCACGGCACAGGACGCGATCATGTCCCCGCTTGCTGTCCACGCCGGCGAGGCGGCAGGCTCCGCAGTAAAGGCAGACGCCCAGAAGATTGCCGACTTGCAGGCTGCGATCGACGCCGCAAAGGCTGCCGAGGCAGACGCCAAATCCGACTACGACACGGTGGCTGCCCCCTATACCGAAAAGCAGGCGGCACGCGACAACGCACAAAGCACCTATGACGTCTCTGTCTCCGATAATTCGCAGGCAGAGGCCGCCGCGCGCGCCGAATATGCT
>CABSNX010000119.1 GCA_902479205.1 uncultured Collinsella sp.
ACCAGGACCGCATCACCCAGCAAGTGCAGCACCGCGAGGCCGGGGAGTTTAAGAAAGACAAGCTCAAGGTACTTGCCGAGCTCACCAAGCTGCGTCAGATCTGCTGCGACCCGCATCTGCACTATGCGGACTACAAGGCGGGAAGCGCCAAACTCGATACGTGCATGGAGCTCGTTCACGGCGCGCTTGACGGTGGTCACCGCATCTTGCTGTTCAGCCAGTTTACGGGCATGCTCGATATCATTGGCAAGCGCCTGGTCAAGGAGGATATCGCCTTTCTTAAGCTTACGGGCGCATCGTCTAAGGAGAGTCGCGCCAAGATGGTTGCGCAGTTCCAAGCGGGCGAGGTGCCGGTGTTCTTGATTTCGCTCAAGGCGGGCGGCGTGGGCCTTAATTTGACGGCTGCCGACGTGGTCATCCACTACGACCCGTGGTGGAACGTGGCGGCGCAGGACCAGGCGACCGACCGCGCCCACCGCATTGGCCAGCAGCACACCGTGACCGTGTACAAGCTCATCGCCAAGGACACGATCGAGGAGCGCATCATGCAGATGCAGGAGTCCAAACGCGATCTGGTCAACAGCGTGCTCGGCGGCGACGGCATCTCATCGGCGCTGTTCACGCGCGAGGATGTTCTGGCGCTGCTCGGCGGCGACGGTCGCTAACCCGCTCGAGTGGGGCCGCCAGGGCGGATAGTACGCGCCGCCCCACCGTTCCCGCCCGTTATGTGTTCATTTGCCATGCCGTGGATGGTTCGCCTGCCTTTGGGCATAAGAAGCATCAGGAATATTGGCACATCAGCAAAGGAGAACATCATGGCGAAATTCTTTAAGGACCCCGACGGTAAGCTCATCGCTGCCCTTGGCGACGGCGTTGCGACCCCTGCCGGTTGCACGGAGCTGACCGCAAACACCGAGGATGCGGCACACGAGAAGCACGTGCCTGTTGTCGAGATCGAGCGCGACGGCCACGTCATTCGCGCACGCGTGGGCTCGACAGAGCACCCCATGCTGCCCGAGCACTACATCGAGTGGATCGCGCTTGAGGCCGAGGGCCGCCTGGAGGTCCATTACCTTGAGCCCGGCATGAAGCCCACGACGTTTTTCGCTGGCGGCTCCAAGACCGGTACCGTCTATGCCTACTGCAACCTGCACGGGTTGTGGTCCGCGACGTTCTAGGAGCGCGCCCCCGCTCGGGGTATCATAGCTAGTATATGCACATGCGAGCGCCGGCTGCATTATGCGGCCGGCGCTTTTACTACGACAACGACGATTTACGACGGAAAGGGCTGGGCCATGAAGCTCGCACTTGCACAGATCGATATGCGCCTGGGTGATATTGAGGGCATTTGCGGCCGCATCGAGGACCAGGCTCGCCTGGCTCATGAGCGCGGCGCGCGCGTGCTGTGCGTTCCGGCCCCGCTCTTTATGGGCGCCATGCCGGGCAGCCTGGTGGGCGCTGCCGATTTTGAGCACGATATGCTGACGGGCCTGACGGGCGTTGCCGAGCGCATCCAAGAGCTCGATATGATCTGCATCGTGCCCTCTGCGGTTTCGTTTGAGGGCCAGCCCCTGCTTGACTACATGATGCTCAAAGACGGTCGCGTGGTGCCCGCGCGCGCAAGTATTGCCCTGCAGCGTGGCGAGAACAACGACGCGCGTTGGGCGCCTCCGGTGTTTGACGTGGACGGCGTGCGCATCGCTGTGGTGTTTGACCTGGATCGCGAGCTCGAGATGCTGCCGACCGGCGTCGACCTCATTGCCTATTTCCAGTTTAATGCGTTTGACATGACCGACCGCGAGACCGCCGCCGTCGCCGCCGTGCGCAGCGGTGCCTACCGCAAGATCGCCTCCAAGCGCAGCGTGTGGTTTGCCTGCATGGCGCCGGTCGGCGCCTATGACGAGTCGGTGTATACCGGCGGGTCGTTTGTGCTCGACGATTGCGGTCGCGTGGTGGCCCAGGCGCCGTGTTTTGAGGAGAGCCTGCTGGTTCAGGAGATTCAGCGCGGCGTGATGCTCGATGCCCTGGAGGACCATGAGCTGCCCCAGTTTCGCTCCGAGGAGTGGCTGTGGCAGGCGCTGGTGCTTGCCGTGCGCGACAATGCCCGCGCCCGCGGTGCGTCGCGTGCCGTGGTGGCGCTCGAGGGCGATTTGCCGTCGTCCCTGTTGGCAGCGCTTGCCGTCGATGCCTTGGGTCCTCGTAACGTAATTGGCTTAGTGCTGGGGCGCAACCGCATCTTTACGCCGGCGCAGGAGGAGGCCGAGGCCGCCCGCTGTTCTGCTGTTCGCTCAATCGCTGAGCGCCTGTACATTCGCACCGTCGAGCGCGATGCGCCGGATGCGGAGCGTGTGCTCGACCGCGACGTGTCGGCGGGCGATGCCGAGCGCCTGCGTTCGCGCGCGCTGGGCCTGATGCTCGAGGATACGGCGCTCGAGCTGGGCGCCATGGCGTTGAGCCCGCTTTCCAAGACTGAGTATGCACTGGCGGCGCCCGCACTGTCCGGCGGCTACCAGGGCGACTTTGCGCCCTTTGGCGACGTGTATCTGTCGACGCTCGAGTTTGTGGCACGCGTGCGCAACCGCGCCTCGGCCGTGGTGCCCCAAGAGCTCGTGACGCTCAACGCGGTGGAGGATTGCATGGATCGCGTGCTGGCGCAGGCGCTCTCGACGCTCGACGGTCCGGTCGATATGCTCGACCGCGCGGCGCAGCTGCTTGGCGGGCTTGAGCCGGGTGAGGTCGATGGTGCGCTTGAGTCGCACGTGGACCGCAACCGTCCCTTTGACGACATCCCGATGGCCGCCGCCAAGCCCGAGGCCTGCTCGCTGCTGCTGATGCTCGTGCGCCAGGGCGAGGCTGCCCGTCGCATGCTACCGACGGCGCCGATCGTTTCGGCCCGTTCGTTTGCCGAGCGCGCCTGGCCGTACATGCTTGCGTGGTTCGATCTTGGCCTTAGCGGTAAAGAGCGCATGACGGTTGATTCGCTGGCGCGCGCCGAGGTGCGTCGCTTTGCCGACGACGATACGAGTGACCGTATGCGCGGCGAGATGATGGGCCTGCTGGGCGAGCTGTTGGGTATTTCACCCGAGCAGATGGAAGAGCTGCGCTCCGAGGACGGTCAGCGTCGTCTGCATGAGGGCATGAAAAAGTTCGAGGGCGAGGTTCAGGACGCCATCGATAAGATGATGGGCGGCCAGGGCGGACCGCAGGGTGGGCCCCAGGGTGGTCCGATGCCGCATCCGCCGGTAGATCCGAGGCAGTTCCCATTCTTCTCGCAGAACTAAAAAGGTTACGCGGTTTTACCAAACCGCGTAACGAGTCGACGCTGCGCGCCCGCCAGAGCGGCAATCTGCCTTTCAATCGTCGGGCATGACCACCAGGTCAATGCCCTCCTCTTTCAAGGCACCTTGCTCGCTCTGGCGGGCGCTCGCTTGCGTATGCTCAACCTACAATTCGATCTCGGCTGACTTATAGGGCTAGCGTTGTGTTATTCTAGAACAGACGTTCGTGAATGATGCGCGGGGCCTTGCCTTGTGCTGTACTGGTGACGAGGGGAGGTCGGCTTGGTTATCTTGGGTATCGACCCCGGTTTGGCCCATACGGGCTGGGGGATTATCGAGGAGCGACATGGCGAGGTCCGCTGCCGTGCCTACGGTTGTATCGAGACCAGCGCGGGCAGCCCGCTTGCGGTGCGCCTGTCGCATATCGCCCGTGACCTCAAGGGCGTCGTCGAACGCTACCGTCCCGATACCGCGGCTATCGAGAGCATCTACTTTGGCGCTAATGTCCGCTCGGCCATCCCAACGGCGCATGCCCGCGGTGCTGCACTCGTGGCGCTTTCGGAGTGCGCGCTCGAGATTGGCGAATACACGCCCATGCAGATCAAGCAGGCTGTTGTGGGCACCGGCGCCGCGGACAAACGGCAGGTCGCGTATATGGTTCGTACGCTCACGCAGCTCGATCACGATCCTCACCCAGACCATGCCGCCGATGCCCTGGCCTGCGCCATCTGTCACGTTAACCTAAGCCGCACCCGGGCGCTTACCGGCGGTGAGTTCTATCAACAGAGAGGAACCGGATACTGATGATCTCCCAGCTCCATGGAACGCTTATCGAGGCCACGATGAGCTCGGCCGTCGTCGATGTGTCGGGCGTGGGCTTTGAGCTCGGTATTTCGGGCAGCACTGCCGCCACGCTGCCTACGCCCGGCGGCGAGGTTCGACTTTATACCCGTATGCAGGTGCGCGAGGACGCCATGACGCTCTTTGGCTTTGCCTCCAAGGACGAGCGCACGATGTTCGATCGGCTCGTGTCCGTCTCGGGCGTCGGTCCGCGACTGGCGCTTGCCGTGCTTTCCACCTATACCGTGGGACAGCTGTATTCCCTGGTGATGGCCGAGGACGACAAGGGCATGGCCAAGGTGCCCGGTGTGGGCAAAAAGACCGCCCAGCGCCTTATCTTGGAACTCAAGAGTACCTTTGCCAAGGACAAGGGCTTTGTTCCGGTCGACGTAATCCCCGGTCAGGTTGCGATGCCGGTCCCCGCCGCCGCTCCTTCGGCGATCGATGACGCCCGCGCGGCGCTCCTTTCCATGGGCTTTAGCCCGCAGGAGACCGAGGTCGCCCTGAGCGGGTATGATGGGCAGGATATGCGTGTCGAGGACCTGCTCGGCGCGGCGCTTAAGCGACTCGGAATGGATGCGTGATGTGGGAAGCCGATGACTCTCAGGACCTGTGGGCGACGCCCGGCAGCTCGCCGGCGGCATTTATGGCGCACGGTGAGCGCATGGTGGGCTCGGAGCTGACGCCCGAAGACCTCGATGTCGACCGTACCCTGCGTCCCCAGCGCCTGGACGACTACTGCGGTCAGGAGCATATCAAGCAGAGCCTGCGCGTGCTGATCGAGGCGGCACAGAGCCGTGGCGAGACGCTCGACCACGTGATCTTTTCGGGCCCTCCGGGTCTGGGCAAGACCACGCTGGCCACCGTTATCGCCAACGAGCTGGGCGCTCAGATCAAGACGACGAGCGGCCCGGCCATCGCGCGTACCGGCGACCTGGCGGCTATCCTTACCAACTTGCAGCCAGGTGACGTGCTGTTTATCGACGAGATCCACCGCCTCAACCGCTCGGTCGAGGAGGTCCTGTATCCTGCGATGGAGGACTTTGCCCTCGATATTGTGATCGGCAAGGGTCCGGCTGCACGCTCGATTCGCCTGGATATCCCTAAGTTCACGCTGGTGGCGGCAACGACTCGCTCGGGCATGCTGACCGGCCCGCTGCGCGACCGCTTTGGCATTTCGTATCGCCTGGATTACTACACGGTCGAGGAGCTTGCCCAGATCGTGACCCGCTCGGCGACCATCTTGGGCGTGACGATAGACCATCCGAGTGCGCTCGAGATCGGCTCGCGTTCGCGTGGCACGCCGCGCCTGGCCAACCGTCTGCTCAAACGCGTGCGCGACTATGCGCAGGTGCGCGGCAACGGTCCTATTGAGCTTGATATTTGCCGTCAGGCACTCGAGTTCTTCGAGATTGATGAGCTTGGTCTGGACTGGATGGATATTCGCATCTTGGAGACGCTCGCCAAGACGTTCTCCGGCCGTGCCGTGGGCCTGACGACCCTTGCCAGCGCGGTGGGCGAGGACCCGGGTACGCTCGAGGATGTCTATGAGCCCTATCTGCTGCAGTGCGGCTTGATGATTCGCACGCCCCAGGGCCGTCAGGCAACGCTTCGCACCTTTGAGCATTTGGGTATCGAGCCAGCCGTTTAGAGTCGGGTTTGTTTTGGCTAGTCTGTAGGCTATCGCTGAGCATTGGATAAACATATCGCCATTCATCGGTTACGGGTGTTTTACTATTGCGCGCCCGTGCTATGCTGAAATGGTCTTTTTCTCATTCGGTAACGAAAGGACCGCCCATGCCTACTGACATCGAAATCGCACGTTCCGTCACGCCGCTGCCCATTACCGAGGTGGCTAAGAACGCCGGCGTCGGCGTAAAGCACCTGATTCCGTATGGCTTCGACAAGGCTAAGGTTGACTATTCACTGCTCAACGAGCCGACCGATCACCAGGCCAAGCTCGTCCTCGTGACCGCTATCAATCCCACGCCCGCCGGCGAGGGCAAGACCACCACGACTATCGGTCTGGCCGATGGTTTGCGCCGTCGCGGCGTCAAGAGCGCTGTGGCCCTGCGTGAGCCTTCGCTCGGTCCCGTCTCTGTCTCTTATACACATCTCCGAGCCCACGAGACCGATCAGTATCTC
>CABSNX010000120.1 GCA_902479205.1 uncultured Collinsella sp.
GGTCTCGTGGGCTCGGAGATGTGTATAAGAGACAGGGATACCAGCGCCGATGAAGGTCAGCGAGGCCTCGAAGATGATGGCGTCGGCGACCAGGGTAACGGTGAAGACCATGATCGGGGCGATGCAGTTACGCAGAACATGCTTGATCAAAATCCACGGAGCCTTGGCGCCGGAAACGATGACCGCGCGGACATAGTCCTCGCCGTACTCGGACACGATGTTGGCGCGCACGATACGGGCAATCTGCGGAGTGTACATAAAGCCGATGGCGAAGATGATCGACGGCACGGAATTGCCCAGGATGGAGACGAAGACGGCAGCGAGAGCGATGCCAGGGATGGACATGATGATGTCCAGGATGCGCATGATCGCCTCGGAAACGGACTTGCGCGAAACCGCCGCGAGGGCACCCACGACCGAGCCGCAGACCAGAGCCATGGCAGTGGCGCCAAAGCCGATGATCAGCGAGTAACGACCACCGTAGAGCATGCGCGACAGAATGTCGCGACCCTTATCGTCGGTACCGAAGATAAATCCGTTGCCGGGAGCCTGGCGAGCAGTGAAAATCTCGACCGGGCTATAGGGGGCAAGAAGGGGCGCCAGAATCGCGGTCAGGGCGACCAGCACCAGCACGACGGCGGCAATCTTAGAAGAAAGCGTCATCTTCTTCCAGCCACCGAGCTTGAGCCCCTTGGAGGCAGCTTTCTCGAGCTGCTCGGTTTGCTTCTCTCGAATCTTTACCATAATCTACACCGTCCTGATGCGCGGGTTGATGAGCAGGTAGAGCATGTCAACCACGATGTTGATGATGATGAAGGCAAGAGCAACGACGATGACGACGCCCTGAACCAGGTTCGCCTCGTTGCCCTGAACGCCCTGCAGGATCGCAGTACCCATGCCGGGGAGGTTGAAGATGACCTCGATGACGACAGCACCGCCCATGAGGTAGCCGATCTTAAGACCGAGGGTGGTGACCGGGGTGATCAGTGCGTTGCGCAAAACGTTGATGCCGACGACGACCTTCTCGGGAACGCCGGCGCCGCGAGCCATACGGACATAGTCCTTATCGAGCTCCTCAACCATAGCCGTACGCACGATACGAGTCATCTGACCTGTCAGCGGGAATGCCAGAGCGATAGCGGGCATGATCATACGTCCCAGATAGCCAGCCGGGTTGGTGGTGAAGTGAGGCAGAGCACCGGACGCCGGGAGCACCTTAAGGTAGGAAGAGAACAGCAGGATCAACAGGACGGCAAGCCAGAACGACGGGGTTGCCAAGCCGGCGATGGAAAAGACGCGGATCACTTGGTCCGGCCATTTATCGCGATACAGTGCCGCGATGACGCCGAGCAAAAACGAGACGACCGCGCCGATGGCAAGACCGATGAAGGTCAGCTGCATCGTGACGGGCAGGGCCGTGGAGATGCGCTTGGCAACGGAGTTGCGAGCAGCACCATAGGTGCCCATGTCACCATGGATCAAATCGCCCATGTAGCGCACGTAGCGCACGGGCCAGGGGTCGTCCAGACCATACTTCTCATGGTACTCGGCAACCGCCTCGGGCGAGGCACCGTCACCCAACGCCGTATAGGCGGGGTCGGTCTTGGAGAACGACATAAGGAAGAACACCAGGACGGTGACGCCCAATGCCATGATCGGCAGCGCCACGAGACGCCTTCCAATCAAACGTAGAAAGTTGTTCACGTTCTCTCCCCTTTCTTTTGTCGGTAGGACCAACTGGTATATGAGTATGGATACTCATTACAAGACCCGAGCGACATCGAGGTCGCCCGGGTCTTTGTTTCAACTATGAGGACGTTGCCTTACGACCGACGCCCTACATATGACTCAAGCGAGTCTTAGGCCTTGACGGTCGCGACGCCCCTGAAGGACATGCTCGTCGTGCCGATGCCCTTGAAGCCATCGAGGGCCTCGCCGTTGGGCGCGGTGGACGGATCGTCCCAGGAAGCGGAGACGGTCTTGACGTGGACAACGGGGTACAGAACGGCGTTGTCAGCGATGATATCGAAGCACTCGTTCCACTTCTTCTGCTGCTCGTCGCCCTCGGCGGCAAGAGCCTCGTCCATGAGACCGTGGAGCTTCTCCCACTCAGCGGACTCCTTCCACGGGCAACGGGTCTGCATCCAGACGTTGTCGCCGTACCACCAGTTGAGCAGCAGGTCGGGGTCGGCGCCGAAGCAGGACGGATCGCCAGGAGCGAGAAGGATATCGTAGGCCTCGCCGCCATCGATGGCAGCGTAGGTGGCCGGCGAGGTATCGGTCTGGATGGTCACATCGAAGCCGAGAGCGTCGAGGTCGTTCTTGACCTGGGCGGCCATGCCCTTGATCTGCTCGTTGTCGGTAGTGCGCAGGGTGATGGCGCCCGGGGTGATGCCAGACTCTTCGATGAGCTTCTTGGCCTTCTTGGCGTCAGTCTTGTACACCGTGGAAGCCTCATGATAGTTGGTGAAGCTCTTAGGCAGGTAGCAGCTGGCAGCGGTGGCAAGGCCGGCGAAGGTGTTGGTAATCATCTTCTCGGTGTCGAGCGCGTACATGACGGCCTGACGGACCTTGACGTTGTTCCAAGGCTCCTTGGCGACGTTGAACATGATGAAGCGGGTGCCGAAACCCTGAACGTTATCGATCTTGCAGCCAGCGCTCTCGAGCTGGTCGACGGCGTCAGCGGTGACGAGCTCCATAACGAGCGTGGAGCCCTCCTGCTGAGCGGTAACGCGAGCGGTGGGGTCGGTCAGGATGCTGTACTGGATCTTCTTATCCTCGGCAGCATACTCACCGTTGTACTCGGGGTTGGGAACCAGGGTGATCTCGGTATCGGAGATAGAGTCGTACATCCAGGGGCCGGAGCCGATCGGCTGCTTGGCGCGCTCCTCCTCGGCCTGGGTAGCCGGGGTAACGCGGATGATGGCCAGACGGTCCTTGAGCAGGGAGAAGTTGGGGACCTTGGTCTTGACCGTTACAGTGCTGGCGTCCTTGGCCTCGATGGACTCGAAGGGCTGGAAGAACGGAGCATAGGTAGCGGAAGCAGCGCAAGCGGTGTAGGAGGCAACGACGTCGTCAGCAGTGACCTCGGTGCCATCGGAGAACTTGGCGCCCTTGCGGATGGTGACCTCGAAGGTAGTGTCGTCCACGGACTTGGGATCGTCGGTGGCGAGCTCGTTGAAGGTGCTGTAGTCGTGGTAATCGATGCCGTAGAGGCCCTCGATGACGTGCCAGTTAGCGCCCAGGCCCACAGCGGAGCCGGTGCTGGCGGGGTCGAAGCTGGACGGAGCGTAAGCGGAACCAGCGGTAATCACACCGCCGCCACGGTTGGCGGAATCGGTGGAACCGGAAGCGGAACCCTCGTCGTTAGAGCTGCCACCGCAGCCGGTGAGGCCAAGCCCTGCGACAGCGGCGACGCTGCCGGTGAGGCCGAGGAACGAACGCCTGGACATACCCTTGTTGATGATGGCCATGTCTTCTCCTATCAATAGAGAATCTTACCCGGGAGCACCTAGACTTGCCCCCGCGCAACTTGCGGACGATATATACCTTACCTACCGACGAACCCAACTGAGGTGCCGCGCTCGGCGACCGATACATACATACGCTTGAACGGTATTTACTACCGTTCACCGAATTCATTGACAAACGATTCGCCAGACAGTATGTATCGACGAGGTGAGATATCAGTCTTCGTCAACCCGCAGGATAGCAGGGTTAATCACCATGGCTAGTCAAACGTTTTAGCGTTAATAAAACCCGAAATCAGCAGGTAATCGCCGCGAAATAAATGATTGAAAATCAGCCAATCATGTATATCAGTTGTTCAGAAGCGCGTTTAGTTTTCGGAACAGCTGGCCGATGCCTGGGCGCGCTCGGCATTCCATGCAACAAGTGCCTCGTGAACCGCTTTGGCGACATCGGCCGGAACGCCTCGAACTTCCGCAATCTCCTGCTCGCTTGCCGCGCGCAAACGCTTCATCGAGCCAAAATGGCGCATAATGGCACGTTTTCTGGTGGGTCCCACGCCCGGAACGTCGTCAAGCACCGAAACCGTCATAGCCTTATCGCGCAACTCGCGGTGGAACGTAATCGCAAATCGGTGGGATTCATCGCGAACCTGCTTGATCAGATAAAGCGAAGCGGAGCCGGTCGGTAGCACGACGGGAGTCTCGTCCCACGGCACGAAAACCTCCTCATCGGCCTTTGCCAAGCCACAAACTGGTATATCGAGGCCGAGCGCCTCAAGTTGTTTAATTGCAGCGGTCAACTGCGGCTTGCCGCCATCGACAACGAGCAAATCGGGGCGCGAGCCAAAGCGCTCGTCCGCCATGCGCTCGGGAGCATAGCGACGCCCCAGAACTTCGGACATCGATACGAAGTCGTTCGCCTCGTCCAATTCGGCCTGAATTTTAAAGCGACGATACTGGCCCTTGTCGGCACGACCGTTGGTAAATACCACCATCGAAGCGACGGTAAAGGTGCCGTGCAACGTCGAGATATCGAAGCACTCGATGCGCAACGGCGGTGCAGGCAGCGCAAGCGCGCTTTCGAGCTCAAGGAGCGCCTGATTGGTGCGATCGTCAGCATATCCCGTGCGCATCATGTAGCGCATGAGGGCATGGCGTGCATTTTTGGAAGCCATATCGAGCAGGCGGTGCTTTTCGCCGCGCTGCGGCCTATGGAGATGGCAAGAGCGTTCGCGCTTGCCCGCAAGCCACTCCCCCAACGCTTCGGCATCCTCAAGCTCGACAGAGAGATTGATCTCGGCTGGAATATCAGCCGTCTCGTCGTAATAGCGCTTAAGAAAGCCCGATTGAAGCTCTTCCTCGTCGACATCCAGGCCTTTATCGAGGATGAACTCACAAGTTCGAACCGTTCGGCCCTCGCGAACGACAAAGACGCAGGCGGCAGAGATAGTCTCTTCGCGATAGAAGCCGATGACGTCGATATCGACGCTCGATGGAAAAACAACCTGTTGGCGATCGTCCAAGCCCCTAATGACTTCCAGACGACGCTTGACGCGCGCCGCACGCTCAAAATCGAGCGTCTCGGCTGCCTCCGTCATCTCGGACGTAAGCTCGTCGACGACATCCTTGCGATGGCCCGACAAGAAATGTTCGACACGCTTGACGTTCTTGGCATAGTCGGCAGGGGAAATCGCGCCGACGCATGCGCCCGGCCCGCGCCCGACATGGTAGTCAAAGCAGGGGCGCCCGTTTTGTGCGCAAATCATATTGACGATGTCTTCTTCGCCCTTATGAGATTCGACGATGCGGCGGCAGCGGCGCCATTCCGCACAGGATGCCGAGCAAATAGGAATAACCTTGCGCAGCGTATCGATGGTCTCACGCGCCGCACGGCTATCGGTATAGGGACCAAAATAGCGCGTGCCGGGCTTATGGCGCTCGCGCGTGTATTTAATAGCGGGAAAGAGATCGCTCTTAGTAATGGCGATAAAGGGATAGCTCTTATCGTCCTTAAGGTCGACGTTGAAGTACGGATGGTACTGGCCGATCAGATTGCGCTCGAGCACCAATGCCTCGTGCTCGGTCTCCACCACGATATAGTCGAAGCTCGCCACCAGCTGCATCATGAGCGGGATCTTTTGACGCTCGTCCTGCAGCGTCACGTATTGACGCATACGGGCACGCAAGTTTTTCGCCTTGCCCACATAGATGACATCGCCCTTGGCATCTTTCCAAAGGTAGCAGCCGGGTTGCGTGGGAACGCGGGAAACCTGCTCGGCAAGTGTTGGAATGTTGTCGTGACCTGCCACGCGCACCTACTTGCGACGAAGCAGCGCCGAGACCTCGGGCATCTTAAAGACGAAGGCAAGGCCAAAAGTCACAGCGAGCGAGACGACGCCTGCAACACAAACGTAGCCCAGGGTAATGAGGATCGAGCTGCCAAGCATTCCGACAAAGTGCTCAAGTGCCCACATGACGCCGGCGCCCGCGGCGGCGCCCAGGCCACCGAACAGTAGGCCGAAAAAACCGCCATGCAGGATAGACTTGACCTGAAGACCATGCAGACGACGGCGCAGCCACCACAGTGAGCATCCGACCAAGACCACGTAGTCAACGACGTACGAAAGCGCAATTGCCGGCATACCGTAGCCCAGCACCACGCCAAACAGCAGCACCGAACCGGCCTGACCGATAGCGGAGTACAGGCAATAGCGGCTATAAGGTTTCATATCGAGCAGGGCCGAGACTG
>CABSNX010000121.1 GCA_902479205.1 uncultured Collinsella sp.
GCGCACGTCCCTGTCTGCGCAGCCTGCACTGTCGTGTTGGTCGTTGCACTGGGCGGCCTGATCTTTGTGCCCGAAACGTCTGCACTGAGCGGCGAGGGCGCAGAAGTTCTGAACAAGGAAGCCAAAAACACCGCGCCCACCGACCAGCAGGCGGCCGACGACACCGACAAGGACAACGACGGCTTCCCCGATGGCTCCTACGACCTGTTGATGATCGGTGACTCCGTGTCGCTGCGCGCCGTTGATTCCTTTGACGGTGTGTTCCCGCACAGCCATATCGATGCCGAAAAGGGTCGCCAGTTTGATGCGGGCCGCGCGACATTTGAGGGCTATATCCAGCAGAACCTTGCCGGCAAGATCGTGGTCTTTGCCCTGGGCACCAACGGTTTGGTAACGGACGCCCAGGTCGATGCGATCATGGCCGACGCCGGCGAGCAGCGTATTGTCGTATTTGTAAACACGCGTAGCCCGCAGCCGTGGGTCGGGTCCACGAACCAGGCCATCGCCAACGCCGCCGCGCGCTACAAAAACGTTCGCGTTATCGACTGGTACGGATATAGTGCCAACCGCAATGATCTGTTCGACGGCGATGGCACGCACCTCTCGAACGCGGGTGTGACCGAGTACCTTAAGCTCATCCACGATGCCGTCAAGAAGGACCTGCCCGTGCATCCCGAGGATCACGTTAACGATCCGCAGCCGGCGGCTGTCAAATCCGCTGCCGATGCACTCGTCAGCGCCCTCGCCTACAAACCGCACAAGCTAGGCACCGACAAGTAACGCGCAGCCAAATCTGCTTCTACCCGCAGCAAACAACCCAAAATCGCTCTTTTCGAGCCGACTCCGAGAGGCCGTGGGCAAAAAACAGGCCGCAGCCCATGGCGGCGGCCTGTTAAGAGTCCAAAAGAGACGCTACGCGCTGTAGCCCATCGCCTGCAGAACAAACATGACGACCGTCAGCACCGTAATCACACCGATAGTCGCCCAGGTGAGCACATTCCACACGCGGCCGTTGCGGTTGGCGCCCATAATGTGTCGATCGGCGGCAATAAGCACCTGGAACACCAGGACCACAGGCAAAAGCACGCCGTTGATGACCTGCGAGGTCATCATAATCTGGAACAGGTCGACGCCGGGCATGAGCACCAGCACGGCAGAAATGCCAATGATGGCCGTAATAATGCCGCGGTAGACCGGGGCCTCGTCCCAGCTGCGATCGGCACCGCGCTCCCAGCCAAATGCCTCGCAGATAGCGCTGGACGTAACGCCTGGCAGCACGCAGGCGGCCAAGAAGCTCGCCGCGACCAGGCCCGAGGCAAACAGCACCGTGGACCACTGGCCCGCGATGGGCTCCAATGCGCGGGCGGCGTCGGCAGCATCGCTGATCTGAATGCCCGCGGGGAACAGTACCGTACCGGTCGTTATGATAATAAAGCCGGCAATGACATCGGCGACGATCGAGCCGCTCACGGTATCAATGCGCTGCAGCACGATATCGTCCTCACCCGCATTCTTATCGACCACGTTGTTCTGCGCCAAGAAGATCATCCACGGCGCGATGGTGGTGCCGATCGTTGCGACCACAAGCGACACGTAGCTGGGGTCGTTTTGGATGTTGGGCACAACCAGGTCGACCGCCACCTCGCCCCAGCTGGGACCAGCCATAAATGCAGCGACGATGTAGGTCACAAACACGCAGCTCACCAGCAGCAGAATCTTCTCGATGCGCTGGAAGCTGCCCGACATGGTAAGCATCCAAACCAGCAGCGCCACGAGCGGCACCGAGATGCTCGCCGGCACGCCAAAGAGGGCAAGACCGCTCGCGATACCCGCAAACTCCGAAATGGTCACGGCCGTGTTGGCGATCAGCAGCGCCGCCATGGCCAGCACGCTCCTGCGCACGCCAAAGCGCTCGCGGATGAGCGACGCCAAGCCCTTGCCCGTCACGCAGCCGCAGCGCGCCGCAGTCTCCTGCGTCACGATGAGCAGCACGGTCATGACGGGAAGCATCCACAGCATCTTGTAGCCATAGCTAGCACCGGCACTGGAATACGTGGCGATGCCGCCGGCGTCATTGCCCGAAAGCGCCGCCAGAAGGCCAGGGCCCATGGCGCCAAAGATGGCCGCGATGGTCAGCTTTTGCTTGGTGCTCGCCTTTTGCTTCGTGTTTTGCACGCGACCACCTAACCCATGACCGACATGGTGAGCAGCACCGCGGCGATGCAGTACGCCACGCATGAGATCATGACGGCAATGACGTTCATGGCGGTACCCGACGTATTGAGGTCGTGCTCGTCACGCCAGAACAGCACCATCAGGTAAATCACGGCGCTCATGTTGCCGACCAGACAGACGATGGCCGCGATGTTAAAGCAGCCGGTAAAGAGCTGCTCCTCAAACATGGGCGCGTCGGGGAATGCGGCGGTGCGCACCAGCTGGGCGCACAGGTAGGTCACGAGCGACAGAATCAAGCCCATGCCCGTACTCTGGAAGAAAAATCCCAGATACGGCTTGGGCTCATCGTCATGGCCGTCGTACTCCAGGAAGTAGTTCTTGACGAACGACACCATACGCGAGGCAGCCAGCAGCACGAGCGGCATGGCGCACATGGGGAACACCACCAGATGCGCGGAGCCCAGCGCCGTCCCCAGCGCTGTTGCCATGATGCACGAGGCAATGCCCCACACGACAACCCAGTACTGGCGATGCACAAACCAGCTGAGCACATTCGTCGAGTCGTCGGACGCGCTGTCGCCCGAGCCGACACCTGCGATCTGCAGGTCCTCCTGGTGTTCCTCGGCGATAACGTCCATGGCGTCGTCAAAGGTCACGATACCCAAAATATGACGGTTCTCGTCGCAAACGGGGATGGCGACCAGGTCGTACTTGGTCATCTCGTCCGTTACGTCTTCCTGGTCATCGTCGGGCGACACATAAACCAGGTCGCGATAGGCCAGCTGGCCCAGCGTGGCGTCGCGGTCGGCCACGATGAGCGTGCGCAGCGAGAGCACGCCGGTGAGCATACCGCTCGGGTCCTCGGTATAGACGTAGTAGACGCTCTCGAAGTCCTCGTCGAGCTTGCGGATCGCCTCGATGGCGTCACCGACCGTCGCCGTGGCGGGCAGGGAGACAAACTCCGAGGTCATGATGCGACCGGCAGTGTTGTCCTCATAGCCCAACAGGTTACGAATCGCCTTCTCCTCCTGAACGCCCATCAGGCGCAACAGCTTCTCGGCCTTCTCGTAATCGAGTTCGTCGATCAGGTCAGCGGCGTCGTCCGGGTCCATCATGGCCAGCATCGACGATGCATCGGTGTCGGACAGGCCCTCGAGCATCTCGGTCATAAGCTCGTCGTCATCGAACTCCGAGATGGCCTCGGCGGCCTGGGCGGTGTCGAGCTGCGCGAACACCTGCGCACGCAGGCGCGGGTCGAGCTGCTCGATAATGTCGGCGATGTCAGCAGGGTGCAGCTCGCCGAGCGTCTTGTGCGACACCGAAAGCTGGATGTTCTTAGTCGAACGGTCGAGCAGGTCCATGTAGGACCAGGCGATGATGTCCTCGCCGAGCGGTTTGCCCAGGTGCTTCATAAAGCTCTCGACGACATGCTCGAGGGCGGGGCTGATCGCGCGCAGCAGACCACGGGCGCCAACTTCGGCACCCAGCAGACGCAGCTGATTTTCGCCCGACATGGAAAACTTGATGTCGTTGACGCGCACGACCTTCATGCCCTGCGTGTCGACAATCTGCTTGTTGAGCACGTCGCGCGCGAGCAAAAGTTCGGTCGGCTGCAGGTACGAAAAACGGATTTCGGTGGCCGGCGACTTAAGGTGTACGCCCGTCTCGTCGATACGGTCGACCCATTTGCGCCAGCTGATCATAAACGGCGTCTTGCCGGGTCCGCGGAACGCGAGCGACGTCACGTGCGGAAAAACTTCGCCGGTAGCAATGCCAAAATCATTCACAACGCCGAGCTTTTCGCCATCGACGTCCAAGACCGGCAGTTTGAGCATCTCACTCAGATAATTCACTGGTGCTCCCCATCATTATCCCTTCGAACTGCGGCCATGCCGGCGCGCCATCCGTGGACTATTAGATATGTATACGCATGCGCGGGCGGCACGCCGCTCGGCGCTCACACCCCGTACATGCGCAAGAAGCACCTGCATGGGGTCATCGACTGTATGGTCGAGGTTTGGATTTCACCTGCAACCTTTCTCTTGACCCTTGTTATCCGCAGTAACTATAGCATCAGCATCGCGCCGTGGCGCCAAATTTATGCTCCAAACATCGCAGGCATATCAAACGCTGACGCATCCGTGACATAGTCATTGGGGACGTTCTTACATGACTAGTCTGTGGTGTCGTCGTCTTCGGCGAGCTGGGGGAACACGGCGTTTTTGGGCATGGCGGCCTTCGTCAGCGAGGTGAGCTTTTTGCTCAGCGATGCGTCCGTCTTGACCAGATCGCTCAACGTCACGATTTTGTAGCCGTCGGCAATAAGCCCGTCGATAATCTGCGGCAGCGCCTCGAGCGTCTGCTCGGCGCATTTATCGTTATCGGTCAGCAGCACAATGTTGCCTGGCGTCACCGAATCGAGCACCGTCGAGACCTGCTCGTCGGCACCGTTGAGCAGCCAGTCGCCCGAATCGATATTCCACGAGACCACGGCAGACACCAGGTCCATCGCATCAATCCAGTTTTGCTCGTCAAAGGCTGCGTAGGGAGCACGCAAAAGCATCGTCGACGTTCCGGTCGCGGACTTGATCGCCTCGGTGCCCTTCGAAACCTGCTCGCGCACCGCATCGCGGTCCTGGCCCTTGAGCGATTCGTCTCGGTAACTGTTGGAGCCGACCTCGCAGCCGGCATCGACAATCGCCTTGGCCGTGGCGGGCGAGGCCTCGGCCGCATCACCCGACAGGAAGAACGTCGCGGTGACGCCCTTTTCCTTGAGCACCTGCAAGATCTGCTTGGTCGCGCCGCTCGGGCCCTCATCAAACGTCAGCGCCACGTACTTTTCGTTGCCCTTGGGCGCCACGCTCGCGCACTCGACCACGCAATCGGTGGCGGGCACGACCTCGCCGCGGTCCTGCGTCTTACCCGATTGCTCGCCGACCCACACCTCGGAGCGGCCTTGGATGCCCCACGTCTTGACGTACTCGATAGCACCCGTGCCCTCGACCTTGAGCTTGGGCTCGATAACCGTCGCCTGGACCTCGTGCTTCTCATACGTGTCGCGGCCGTCTTTGACCGTCACCTTCTCGCCGCCCGTAAGCTCGCGGCTTTTCCACTTGCCCTGTTTTATGCGCTTGCCGTCCACTTTTACCGACAGCTTTTCGCCGCCATGGCGAGTAAGCACGCTGTCGTCAACGGCCAGCAAGTCCCCGGCGTCGTAGGTATCGGTCAGCTCCTGGTCGTCGATGAGATTTTGCATCGTAGAGCCGACGCGCACCGCAGTCTCCTGGCCGTTGAGGACGACATCCACGCTGCGGTTGACGTAGCCCACGACAGCAGCGATGAACAGCACGAGCGCGCAACCCACGGCGATGAGCGCATAGGGCAGGCGAGACGGACGGCGGGGCGTGCGGCCGTTGCCGATGCGAGCGCTGCGGTCGCTAAAGCCGCGGCTATGGTTGAGATACATCGCGCCGGGCTTACGGTGACGCTTGCGCTGACCGCTGGACAGCTGCCCCAGATCGCGGCGCGCCGTCGGACGCGAGCCCGAGCGTCCGTGTGAATATGATCCGTTTTGGCGCATGTGCCCTCCCCCATAAACGCAGCAAGCCGGAGCAACAGGTCTCCGGCTTGCCTCCCATCATTTGGTACGTCGCTATTTGCTAGCTTTCGACGAGCCACCGCTCGCCTTTTGATATTCGTCCTTAAAGGCCTTGAACATACCGCGCGTCTTGCCGAGCTGCTTGCCCAGCGCGCGACTGCCCTTGTCCACGGCGACCGAACCCTTGTCATCGAGCACCTTGGCGCCCTTCTTGACCTTATCGCCCACCACGACGCTTGCCTCGGCAGCCTTTGCGGCGGCGCCGCCCGAATACCCGAGCGACTTGACCTCGTCCGAAACGATCATCGCGCCGTCCGCATAGCCGCGCAGCATCGTCGGCGGCACCTGCGTGTCGCCCACCAACATGCTCGAT
>CABSNX010000122.1 GCA_902479205.1 uncultured Collinsella sp.
TACTGATCGGTCTCGTGGGCTCGGAGATGTGTATAAGAGACAGCGCTAGGCGTGCCGGGAAGCGTGAAACCGCCAAAGGTGAATGCGGCGATACCCGAGAATAAGCCGCCGAAGCCCAGCTGCCAAACGCCCAGAGCAAGCGGATCGACTTCTTCGACAAAGCGCTTGGCCACGATAATGTGGCTGGCATAGATAAAGGCCGAGAGCAGCATGATGAGCGCGCCCGGGTTCAGGCTGGTGAAGTCGGCGCCCGAGAGCAGCAGCATGCCGCAGGTGACGATGGCGGTGCCGATGAGCACTTTGCGCTCGGGGGCACGACGCAGCAGGGCGGCGTTGGCAAACGGCACGATCACGACCGTCAGGCTCTGCAAAAAGCCGGCGGTGGAGGCGGAGGTGAGGCTGGAGCCCAGGCACATGCAGGTGAGCTCGGTTGCCATAATGGCGCCGATGATGGCGGCGCGGACCATAAGGTCACGGTTGATGCGCAACGCGTGCTTGTGGAAGAGCAGCAGGCAAGCCGCAAAGGCGATGATGCAGCGCAGCGCAACGATGCTCGTGGCGTTCATGCTGTCCATGCCGATCTTCATGAGGGGATACGAAAAGCCCCATGCGACGGGAACGGAAAATGAGAGCGCGATTGCTTTTTTGCGATCCATGGGACTCCTTTTGTTACAGAACGGTTTCGCACAAAGGATTCTGCTCTCAGATGTGGATGTAGTAAAGCGAATGTATCTTCAGTATGATTAAGAAATGCTAAAGTAGGTGCGAAAAGCGCTGGCAAAACGTTTTACGGCTGCATTGATGTGGAGGCACGATGGCATCGCGGTATCAGATTGTTTGTATGGTGGTCGATTGCGGCAGTCTGAAACGTGCAGCGGACGAGCTGGGCTACACACAAAGCGCGGTGAGCCAGGCCGTCAAGGCGCTCGAGCGCGAGCTGGGCACCACACTTATCGAGCGCGGTAAGCAGGGCGTTTCGCTTACGCGCGACGGCAAACAATATCTGCCGTACCTGCGCCAGATTGTGACCGCCGAGGTCGAGCTCGAGGGCAAGCGCCAGGAGCTGCTGGGGCTTTCGTCGACCGATATTCGCATCGCGACGTTTACTAACGTGAGTCGTACCGTGCTGCCGCGTGTGATCCGCGACTTTGGTGCGCTGCACCCGGGCGTACGCTTCACCCTCAAACAGGGCGATTACACGCGCAACGCTCAATGGGTGCATGATGGCGTGGTTGACTTTTGCTTTACGGCACGTGGGTTTACCGCAGGGCTCGAGAAGCGCGTGGTCTATCACGACGAGTTGGTGGCGCTGCTGCCGGCCGCGCATCCGCTGACGGCAAAGGAAAAGGTGACGCTCGCCGACCTGGCGTCCGAGCCGTTTGTGCTGCTGGATGAGGGCGAACAGAGTCTGGTGCTCGATGCATTCGCGACGCACGGGCTGTCGCCGCACGTGATGAGTGAGGTGACTGACGACTACACCATCATGGCGATGGTGGAGGAGGGCCTAGGTGTGAGCATGCTCTACCGTCGTACTGTGGAGGGCATGCGAGCCGATATTCGTGTGCGACCCATCGTGCATGCTCCCTCGCGCGACGTAGTGGCAGCTTGGCGCAGCTGGGACACCATGCCCATCGCCACGAGGCACTTTATCGACTATATGAGCTCGCATATTGTCAATTAATGACTGGCGTGGCGTTGAGTGCAGTGTTTAGCGGGTTGTCGCTTTGGCTTGGGTGGCGCGATAGGTGCGTGCCGGGTGGCAGAGTAGTACCGCCACGACCATAAAGAACGCCGTGGTGCCCAGGCTGATGGGGTAGACCATCATGATGTTCGCAAAGGTGCGGAAGTGCGGGAACACGCAGAACACCCAATAGAAGCGGATGCCGCAGACGCAGATCATGGTGATGAGGGCGGGCGTGAGCGAGATACCAAAGCCGCGCAGGTAGCCTGACATGTTTTCGTAGAACATGCTAAAGGCGTACGCCGGGAAGATCGAACACACGCGGATATAGCCGATCGAGACGATGTTGGGATCGCTGTTGAACAGCGACAAGATCTCGCGTCCCAGGCCGACAATAACGATGATCGTGGTGAGTGCAACGATACCGCCTTCGACCAGGCAGACCTTGAGCGTTTTGGTGCAGCGGTCGATCTGGCGGGCACCGTGGTTTTGTCCCACAAAGGTGGTGCAAGCCTGGCTAAAGCTGTTGAGCAGGTTGTAGCATACGTACTCCAAGCTCATAGCGGCGCTCGATGCCGCCATGACCTCGGTGCCCAGGCTGTTGATAGCAGACTGGATGATGATGTTGGCGACGGCAAAGACGGCGCTCTGGATGCCGGCGGGCAGGCCGATCTTGACGATGCGCTTGAGGGCGACGGGGTCGATAGCCAGGTCGCGCGGGGTGACGCGGACGACGGAGTCGGTCTTGAGCAGGCGGATAAAGAGCGTGGCGGCGCTGACGGTGTAGGCGATAGCGGTGGCGATGGCGACGCCCGCGACGCCCCAGTGGAGTATGGGGACAAAGATGAGATCCAGGCCAATGTTGAGGACGGTGGACACGGCAAGTGCCTGCAGCGGCATGCGGGTGATGCCGACGGAGCGGAAGATCGCGGCCTCAAAGTTGTAGAGCAAGATCGAGGGCATGCTGAGCAAAAAGACGCGCAGGTAGAGCGAAGCGAGCGGCATGGTTTCGGCGGGAACATTGAGCGCGGCGAGCATGGGCTCGGCAAAGATCTCGCCCAGCGCAATGACGACAAAGCCCACGAGCGCCATTAAAATCGAGGTATGGACGGCGCGTTTGACCATGTTCTGATCGTTGCGGCCGATAGCGTTGGCGATGACCACGTTAGAGCCAAGCGACATGCCAATAAACAAGTTGAGCATAAGACTGGTAAGCGGAACATTGGAGCCGACCGCCGCCATGGCGAGGGTTCCCTGGTCACCCGAGAAGTTACCGATGATGACCGTGGCGATGAGGTTCGACAGCTGCTCCAAGATGCTCGTGGCGGCCACGGGGAAGGCGAACAGGGGAACATTGCGCCACAGCGATCCGGTGGTCATGTCAATGTGCTTAGATACGGTGTCAGCCATACGCTCTCAATCTCTAACATGCTCTTTTGTGCTTATTTGCGCAGACGATGATACTCCTAATGCAACCAGTCGGCACTTAGGGACGTTCCTTTTCTGTCGGCAGCTGGGGACACTCCTTATCTCTTCTAACTAGTCATTCAAGAACGTCCCCAATGACTAGGTGGGGAAGGCGTGCGACAATGGTGGGCGTTGTGTAGTCCGCGCTAAGGAGTTGCCATGTTGTTGTGTCCCGTTTGCCATGAACCGTTGGTGGACGATGAGCGCGGTGCTGCATGCGCGGGCGGACACCGGTTTGACCGTGCGCGCGAGGGCTATCTATATCTGCTGCGCTCATCCAAGAGCGGCGACTCCATGGGCGATCCCAAGTCGCAGGCGCGTAGCCGTCGTGACTTTCTGAACCGCGGATACTACGCGCCGTTGCGCGATGCGATGGTTGAGCTGGTGCGCGAGCGGGCGACTGGGCGCGCTGCGCCTGCGAACGGCCCCATGACGTTGCTCGATATTTGCTGCGGCGAGGGCTACTACACCAGTGCCATGGGCGCAGTTTCGGGCGTGGATGCTTACGGCTTTGACCTGGGCAAAGAGATGGTGCGCCTGGCCGCCAAGCGCGGCGATGCGACCTATTTTGTGGCCAACATGAAGGACATCCCCGTGGCCGATGGCGCCTTCGATATGGTGACCGAACTCTTTGCTCCCTTTAACGAGCGTGAGTTTTCTCGCGTGCTGGCGCCCGAGGGCTCGCTCTACACCGTCGTGCCAGGTGCACGCCATCTGTTTGGGCTCAAGGAGGTGCTCTACGACACGCCGTACCTTAACGATGAGAAGCTGCTGAAGACAACCGAGCTCGAGTTAGTCGGAACGCACCGGGTATCTGCGAATATTACGCTCCAGACGCAGGCCGACATCGAGGCGGTGTTCCAGATGACGCCGTACTACTATCGCACGCGCCCTGCCGACAAAGAGCGCCTGGCAAATTTGGACACCCTTCAAACCGACATCGACTTCATCATCGCCGAGTACCGCCACTAACCTGCCAAAAAAGGGACAGGTTTATTTTGGTAGGTTTTATCTAGGCAAACGCAAAGGGCCGACCGCGGAGATGCGCGATCGGCCCTTTTTAGTTGCTTGGTTGCAACAGAGGTTATGAGAAGCGGGCGCTTACAGGCGGTCCTTGTTCTCGGCCTTAACGGCGTGTGCCTGCTGAACAAAGAACAGGTCGTAGACCACGATGACAAAGGCGATTATATTGACGGAGCTGCCGCCGAGTGCGGGAAGCGTGAGCACGGCTTGGAGGAGCGTGGCTGCCGCGGCAACGATACCGAGCTTAAATGCGCCGTCTACCTGCGAAGGCTTGTTGGCGCCCTTGATACCGGCGACGCCTGCGGCAAGGTCGACGAGGCCCTTAACAATCACCACAACAGCGGCGAGTGTGGCGTTCGATCCGTAAGCGGATCCAAAATTGCCGGTAACAATGCCGGCAATTCCGATGACGAGGCTGGCGATGCCCAGAACAAAATAAATCAGGGCAAGGATTTTGAGTGTCTTGCGAGCAGCGCTCATAGCTGGTCCTTTCGATGCGGGCGCGGAGAATCTGTCGCGCCCAGGTTACGGCACATATCGTGAAGCACATTGTAGTTCAACGGGACGATGCATGCGTTTGAAAGCGTCTCTTGCCTGTACGGTCCAACCTTTCAAAAAGGAAAGCTGGACGTAAGCCAAATCGATGGCAGCCCATGTGCGGCGCTGCGATGATGAGGCCGTAACAAGGAGCTGGTCTCAAGGAGGAGTCATGATGTACGGAGCAGGGCAAGTGCGTGAGCCGCGGTCGTTGGGAAGGCGCATGGGTGATTCTGTGATCGCCGCCGTATGCACGGGATTGATGGCGGTGCTTTGCATTGGGATGCTGTGGGCCATGTCGCATGTGGGACAATAGCGGACGGTTGGGTGCTGGCATAAACGGCACTCGCGTATTCGTTTTGCTTGCTAAGGAGTGTCCATGGGCGTCGTCGATCCCTTTTCTGTTGCTCGGGCCGCGGGGCTTGAGCTGGCCGGGAAGTCCGGGGGCCTCACGCTCACCGACGGCACGATGGAGCTGCGTGCCGATTTTGGCCGCATGCTGCCGCGACTCAAGCAGGGCCGTCTGCAACAAGAGCTGTTGGTGAAGGCTGCGCGCACAAGGGGCATCGAGCGACCATGGGCGATTGACGCTACGGCAGGCTTTGGCGAGGATTCGCTGCTGTTGGCGGCCGCGGGCTTTACCGTCGATCTGTATGAACAGGATTGCGTGATCGCGGCGCTCCTCAAGGATGCCTTGGATCGCGCGGCAGATAATCCGGCGCTTGCGACAGCCGTGGCGCGCATGCGCTTACATGCGGGCGAGGACAGCATTGCCGGCCTTCGCCATACAGCTGAGCTGATCGGGCAGAGCGAGCTCACCGCTCCCGACGTGGTGTATCTGGACCCCATGTTTCCCGGGCGCACCAAGAGCGCGGCGGTTAAAAAGAAGTTCCAACTCTTGCATCATCTGGAACAGCCGTGCGCCGATGAGGAGACGCTGGTCGAAGCTGCGCTTGCGGTGCATCCGCGCAAGGTGGTTATCAAGCGGCCGGTGAAGGGGCCGTTGCTTGCCGGCGTTAAGCCGAGCTATCAACTTGCGGGCAAGGCAGTTCGTTACGATGTTTTAGTGCCGCCGCGCCCGTAACTTGCGTGCGATTACCGGCGCTCCGCCAGTGCCGTGCCGATGTGGGGTCTATTTCCAAGGGTGCGACGTCAGGTGCCAGCCGCCGCAGTATTCGCATTTGTAGCAGGCTAAGCCGCGCCGCCCGCGGTTTTCGCAGTCGGCCATTA